>CALLYL010000323.1 GCA_937859535.1 uncultured Myxococcales bacterium | reverse complement strand
TCGCTCGACGCGTGCCGATTCGCCGAGCCTCGATCCCGACAAAGCACGATAGGACCCGATGGCGACCTTCTCTCCGACTCTCGACCGCGCCCTAGCCGTCTCTGCCACCGCCCATCGACACCAAGAGCGCAAAGGCTCCCAGGTGCCGTACATCATTCACCCGGTTCACGTCGCGATACTGCTTATGCGGCACGACTTCCCCGAAGAGGTCATTGTCGCGGCGCTCCTGCATGACGTGGTGGAAGACACCACGGTGACGGTCGAAGAACTCGCCCGCGATTTTGGTCCCGAGGTAGCGCGCCTGGTCGCGGCGGTGTCCGAGCAAAAGCTCGAGGGCACAGAGCTTCTGCCGTGGCGACATCGCAAAGAGGCGCAGCTCGCGCACCTCAAATCAGCCGATCGCCACATCGCCGCCATCAAGACGGCGGATGCGCTCCACAACCTGCGAGCAACCCTTTCCGACCTCCATCGCCAGGGCAACCAGGTGTGGCAGCGCTTCCGAGGCTCGCAGACGGAACACCTGTGGTACTACGAGTCGCTCAGCGAGGTGCTCAAGTCAAAGCTCGGCGATCATCCGCTGTCGCACGAGCTGGCCCAGGCCATCCGTGAGCTGCGCTCTCACCTACCGACGACCTAACTCCGGCGCAGGCTAGCGACCCCGTCGAACATGAGCAGCCATTCGCTCGACCAGCGCGGTGTCCTGTTCGCTCTTGAGCAGCGCGCCAATCAGCGGTGGCAGGATCTTCTGCGGATCGCGACTGCGCAGCGCCTCCGGCGACAGGTCTTCATAGACCAGCAGCTTGATCCAGTCGAGCAGCTCCGAGGTACTCGGACGCTTCTTTAAGCCCGGCACTTCGCGCAGCTCGTAAAACACCGCCATCGCTTCCCGCAAGAGAGACTGCTTGAGCAGCGGATAGTGAACCCCGACGATCCGCGCCATCGTCTCGGCATCAGGAAAGCGGATGTAGTGGAAAAAGCAGCGCCGCAAAAAGGCATCGGGCAGCTCTTTTTCGTTGTTCGAGGTGATGATGACGATGGGCCGATTGCGCGCCGCGATGGTCTGTTTCGTCTCGTAGACGTAGAACTCCATCCGGTCTAGCTCGGTCAATAGGTCGTTCGGGAACTCGATATCGGCCTTGTCGATCTCGTCGATCAGCAGCACCGGCGAAGCATCCGCAGAAAACGACTCCCACAGCTTGCCGCGAACGATGTAGTGCGCGATGTCGTGGACCCGAGGGTCACCAAGCTGCGAGTCCCGAAGCCGTGCCACCGCATCGTATTCATATAGGCCGTGCTGCGCTTTGGTGGTCGATTTGATGTGCCAGCGGATCAGCGGTTTGCCGAGCGCTCGCGCCACCTCTTCGGCCAGCACGGTCTTGCCGGTACCAGGCTCGCCCTTAATGAGCAGGGGACGGCCCAGCGTGATCGCGGCGTTCACCGCGACCATGAGATCCGGCGTAGCCACGTAAGTATCGGTCCCGGTAAACCGGGTGGGCGACTCTGTCATGATCCGAAACATACCCCAATCGAGCGACCGACGCGCACCAGCTCTCCGTTTGGATCGACGAGCTTCTGGCGAGCCACCGCCTGCTCAAGCGGCACGGTGATGATCTCTTCGCCACGCACCGCTGCCATGTGACCGAGCTTTCCTTGCGCGATCATCTCGACAGCGGCGACCCCAAAGCGAGTGGATAGCACCCGATCGAACGGCGAGGGTGTACCACCGCGCTGGGTGTGGCCGAGCACGGTGACCCGCACCTCACGGCTCGTCAAACGGATGATCGCCTCGGCGAGTAAGTGGCTGACCGAACCGCGACGCGGTGTACGGTTCCATTCTTCGACCAGGTCAGCGGGCAGATCCGGCGGAACGTGAACCCCCTCAGCGACCATGATGATGGTGGCGCGGCGACCGGCGAACTCGCGCTTGCGGATGTGCTCGCAGACACGCTCGACGGTAAACGGAATCTCGGGAAGCAGGATGATGTTCGATCCACCGGCGATGCCCGAATGAAGCGCAATCCAACCGGCATCACGACCCATGACCTCGACCAGCATGATCCGCTTGTGCGACTCAGCGGTGGTATGTAGGCGGTCCATGGCATCGGTGGCGGCATGCACAGCGGTGTCAAAGCCGAAGGTGGTCTCGGTGGCCGATAGATCGTTGTCGATGGTCTTTGGCACGCCCACGATGGGCAGACCCTTGTTGTGCAGCTTGAGCCCGATGGTCTGGGTGCCGTCGCCCCCAATGTTGATGAGCGCGTCGATGCCGAGTGACCGTGCGTTCTGAATCACCGTGTCAGAGACGTCGCGGATCACCTCGGTGCCGTTTTCGATCATCTTGATGGCAAACGGATTCGAGCGATTGGTCGTCCCCAGGATCGTTCCACCGCGAGGGAGGATGCCGCGAATGTTCCACAGCGTCAGCTCCTTGATCCGGTCTGGCCAGATGAGGCCGTTATAGCCCTCTTCGATGCCAAGGACGCGCCAGCCATGCTGAAGAATGGCGCACTTGGTGGCAGCCCGGATGACGGCATTGAGTCCGGGGCAGTCGCCGCCGCCAGTCGAGATTGCGATGGTCTTGATCCTGCTCATGGGGGGCCATTCTAGCGTCGGAGGTAGGGCGAAGTCCCGTGCTA
>CALLYL010000322.1 GCA_937859535.1 uncultured Myxococcales bacterium | reverse complement strand
GCAGATGAGTGAGTGATTGAACGAGATCTAGGTACTTCCCCCCAGTACCCGACCGAGTCTGCGCTGCTGGCACAGGATCAGCAGAACGGCGATTCCCGAGGTTGCTGCGAGCGCACCGAAGAACAGGTGATGCGGCCAGACCTTCCAGAATCTCCCCATGAGTCCGGCTCCCAGATTCCCAAGGGAGATGGCAGCGAACCATGCCCCCATGAGGACTCCCAACAATCGTTTGGGAGAGAGCTTGGTGACGAGCGAGAAGCCAATCGGCGAAACGCACAGCTCTCCAATGGAGAAGAGGAAGTAGCTGGACAGGAGCCACCATGGACTGACTCGGCCTGTGTCCCCTCCATACATAGAAGCAGCGGACATCACGAGACACGATGCGGAAGACAGCAGCATGCCCATCAGGAACTTGCTGTGGGTTGCCAGAGGCCATCGTTTGAACAGATGTCCAAGCAGCGGCGTCAATCCGATGACGAGCGCTGGGCTGACGCTCTGGAACCAGGGTGCTTCGATGGTGATTCCAAACAGAGACAGAACCGTGTGCTCTTTTGCAAACAGCGTCAGGGATGCGCCACTCTGCTGGAAGGACAGGAAGAACAGAACCGCGACCGGAAAGAGTACGTAGAGCGTGATCAAGCGATCCCGTTCCGGTGCGTGAGACTCCTCAATCTGTGTGTGACTGGTCGCTGTAAGCAGACTCCTTCCGGCGAGCGACCACAGCGCCCAGGCTAGAAGGCAGGCGCATGATGCGGAAAGGAATGCGGTGGGATAGCCGTAGCGCGTGGCGAGCCACCCAGAAGCGAAACCGGCAGGAAGTGAACCGATGTTCGCGGCGCTGTAGAAGCGGGTGAAGGCGATGTCTCGCTCGATCGCGGTTGGATAGATCGAGCCCACTGCGGCAGTCAGATTTGCCTTGAGGAGTCCCATTCCTAAGGAAAGCAGGACAATCGCGGCAGATAGAAGCCCGGCACTTAGGAGTCCGTATGCCACGAATAATAGGAATGCACCGATGTTGACGGAGAGCCAGCGACCGATTCGATCCGAGATCATTCCTCCAAACAGAGGAGTGAAGTAGGTCGCGCCCATCAGGACTCCGTACCAAGTGCTCGCTTGGGCATCGGATTGGTGATGGCGTTCGGTGAGGAAGAGCAGAAGCAGCGCGACTACGACGTAGAATGCGAATCGTTCCAGCCCAACGGTGACGCAGGCGACGACGAGAGCGGTACGTTGACGAACGGTAGACGGGGACGGAGCCGAGGACGGATCTGTCCCATAGGGTGCAGCTTGCATGGAAGCCTCCGTAGCGACCGCAGAAGCCGTGGCGAGGTCGACCCCATGGGTCGCAAGGAACGAAGTCAGCCTCGGTGGTTATGCGGCCAAGGTGTGGCGAGCTGCGCGATCTGGGTTGATGGCATTAGGAACTGCGTCGTCGGATCTTTGGTTCGTCAGCAGAGGCCGCACACAACCTCTGCCATCGGCCTTCGCCTGTTCCATTTCCAGCTCGGCGGCACGCTCCAAATCCTCCGTGCTCGATGGGCTGCGTCCATCCCAGGCCACTACGCCGATGGAGGCAGTCACCGGAATCGGCAGCGAACGCAGAGAGGTCAGACACTGCTCCGCAACCAGAATACCCGTCTCAAGACTCGCGTTCGCGAGGACGATGAAGAACTCATCGGCAGCGGTGCTGCGACGGAACACGTTGTCGCGATCGGCCTTGCGCCGGAGTGATGAGCGAATCGCCAGCGCTGCCGAGCGAATCACTTTGTCCGCACCCTGATGTCCGAGGCTGGCATTCAGCGGCTTGAGCCCATCGAGGTCGATGTAGAGTAGCGCCAGCTTCGTACTCCCGCGCAGCGCCGTGGCCAGCGTGCTCTCAAACATCCGCTGATTGCCCATCCCGGTCAGCGCATCGAAGCTGGTGAGCTGTTCGAGAACCGAAACCCTGTTCCAGACCTCCCAGCCCCGAGCGTCAACGAGGGTTCGGAGTGACCGCATCTGCGACCGAAGCTGCCACGCCAGCCAACCAAGATAACCCACCGCCCCGATCAGACAGCCATCGAAGAGAACGTATCGGTCAATCGTCATGACGGCCTCCCGATGGGACAGGGATGGAGTGGTTCCCGACGGTAGATGGGCGCACCACACCGTCAGCACTTGCCAATGGCCAAATCTTCGGCATGCTCTTCCTTGCTTGTGGACGAGCCTGGTCTTGGAAGGGTCTGACTCGGCCACGGTTGGGCCGTCGGGAAACCGACGGCTTTTTTGTTTTGAGTAGTTCTATTCTCGATCCGTAGCATGTCGCGTCGGCTTAATTTGTCAATATGTTTACAGTTTCCTCAGTGATTCACGCTTGAACATACCGACATCCGAGGGTGGTGATTTGCATGCTCGACGGTAACTGTGGTACTCCGCCCGCGTGGCATCGAGAAACAGCGGCCTAAGCGGCATCGGATATCGTCTGCGAGTTCTTCGGAAGGCGCAGGGGATGACCTATGCCGCAGTGGGTCGAGCGGCTGGCATCTCTCACGCGATGGTGATGTACATCGAAACTGGACAGACCATTCCCGGCCTTGAAACGGTCGAGAAGCTGGCGCATGCGTTTAACGTAGACCCACGCTGGCTCGCGTACGGAAACCCGGAGCCAGAGCGTCTCACCACGCACTTTCTTGGCACGCCGGAAAGCGATGCCATCCCGATGATCCTCGAACTACAAGCCATTCTGCGGAAAGGCAGCGGGACGATCGATGACACGTACAAGTATCTCGACCCTCTTGGTGCGGCTCAGTGGTGCAAGCTACTTGAAGAGAAAGCATTCGCAGCACTGATCGAAGCGGTGCCACTCCAAGAAGCATTCGCAGCGATTGCAGAACTCGTCGGAAGGCAACCGGTGGACGTACTCGGTCTGGGAGCCGGGACAGCGCGGCACGAGCTGGGACTGATCAACCGGTTCTTGTCCCGGCAACATTCCGATCTGAGGCTCCTGCTTCTCGATGTGAGTCAGTCGCTGCTCTCTATGGCCTCACGGAATGCGATGGCCCGAATTCCGCCTCAGCGGAATGTGCCACTCCTGTGTGTGCTTGGAAATTTTCACTTTCTGTCGACGTACTCCTATCTGTTTGCAGGACAGGGTCCGCGCTGCAAAGTGGTTTCGATGTTTGGCTACACCTTCGCCAACCTGGAGGACGAGCTTGGCTTCGTGGAGAAAAACCTATCGTGGCTCCCAGCAGACTCTCTGCTGCTACTGGACCTGCCGATGGTGTTTGCGCCAGCCAGCTCTCCAACTGAAGTCGCACAGCGTGATCCCGCGCTATCGGAACAGCGACCTTCGGAATGGCGTCATCGAGTAGAAGAATTCCTAACCGGACCGATTCATCGCTACTCCGT
>CALLYL010000321.1 GCA_937859535.1 uncultured Myxococcales bacterium | reverse complement strand
CAGACCATTCCAGCCCAGACCGTTCCAGCCCAGACCATTCCAGCC
This sequence comes from uncultured Myxococcales bacterium, assembly GCA_937859535.1. Classification (GTDB taxonomy): domain Bacteria; phylum Myxococcota_A; class Polyangia; order Palsa-1104; family JAEUJZ01; genus JAEUKA01. Next base: position 23,365 of record CALLYL010000321.1, on the reverse strand, counting down.
CAGACCGTTCTGCTGGCGCTGGTCCAACCCTTGGTCAAGTGGTGGCTCCGCGTTACATCCCACAAGCAAATACGTGGCGGATAGCAGAGCAAGTAAGTGTTTCTTCATACCCTAGCCTCCCGTTGTGGTCCATGGTCCGATGTTCAGCACTAGAGCTGAGCTTCATCTGGAGGAACCGCAGAGGTAGGGGCATCGAGAATGATCAGCGATAATCGAAACAACCAGAAGATATGATTGCTTTTCTTGTTGCCTCTGAAGCTCCGCCATTGGTCAGTATGGCAGGTGGAATTCTTTTTAAAAGCGTGTCTGTAAAAGCATAATGAATACAGACATAAATCGGCTGTGGCGAACAGGTGACACCGAGTGTCTGGAAGCATTCAGCCCAGACCTGAGTCCCGACTCGGCGGCGCGCTTCGGCTGGCGTCTCGTGCTGAGCCGTCGACAAAGGCAGTAGTTAGATCTAAGAAAAATTTAGTAATATCTAAAACCATGCCAGCAGTAGGTGAACTCGGACCAGACTTCGCTCTCTACAACCAGGAACAGCACATGGTGCAGCTTGGCCGTCTCCAGGCCGATGCCGACTATGTGGTGGTCTATTTCTTTCCGCAGGCCGGAGCGCCGGGCTGTGCTCGCGAGGCGATCGGCTTTCGGGACGTGATGCCGGAGCTTGTCAAAAAGCGGGTGCGTGTGGTCGGCATTACCTCAAGTCCGTCCGCTGAGATCGTGGCCTTCGCCAAGGAGCACGGCCTCAACTTCGACTTGCTGTGCGACTCGAATCGTCGCATCTGCGATGAATGGGGCGCGCTGCGGGGTGAAAACACGGCGCGCATGACGTTTATCCTCAACGCCAAAGGCATCGTGACCCATGCCTTCCCGCGTGTCGACGTGTGGAAGCATCCGGCCGAGGTGCTCGCGCTGATTCCGGCCCCGAGCGGTGGTATCGCGGCGGCTCCCGTTGAGTCCGCACCTGCGGCTGCTCAGTCCCAAGCGAGTGTACCGGCAACGAACTCGACTGCGGTTTCGCCCGCCTCGATGGGACATAGCGCGGGTCCGGATCTGGTCGCTGAAGCGGCGCGAGCGGTGCTGAAGCTACTCCTGATGCACAAGCAGTCTGGCGGAACCATTCCGCCCGACGTGAGCGAGCTATTGTCCCAGTTTGGTCGACAGAACTAGGGCTGTACCGACGGGGTTCTTGTCTCGGGGATCATGTGTCCGCCGCGAGCGATACGGAAGCGATAGCCTCGCCAGTTGACCTCACGGGTTCCGAGTGCCTGCAACAGCCCTGCCCACAGCAGCAGCTCTGCCGCCAACACCTCGAGCGCGCTTTCAACAAAGCTTCGTCGGATGCCTTGCGACCGTCGCAAAAGCCACGATAAAAACGTCCGGCTGAACAGTAGCGTCGTTGTCATTGCCACAAGCAGCGGGGTTCGCAGGCACAGACTGGCGAGCAGCAGCGGTGGCGTCGCGGCCATAAAAATCGGATAGGTGAGCAGCAGAAGCGGCCTTTGCGCCCGCACCACCATCAGCCAGCGACCGACGCGTGCGATGACCCCACGCAGGCTACGGCCACCGTCTGAACAGTGGGCTGGCAGCGGGCTTTGTTCCACCGAGTATCCGGCTGCGCAAAACCTTCGGGCCAGCTCGTAATCTTCGCCCAAGATCGTGCGCACGCTGTGCAGGCCGCCAATGTCAGCGAGCGCTTGCCGAGAGATTGCGAGCAGCGCCCCGGACATGCTCGGAACGCCCCCGATCAGTCGATACAGCCCGTAGAGCGCCATGAAGTTCTGGGCAGAACCGCCGACGAGCGCTGACGAAACGCGATCCCAGAGCGTCCGTGGCGATTGTTCAATGGGGGACGCGAAGGCAATTCCGACCGTATGTCGGTTCGCTGGCGAGCTGGGCGGTCCACAGACCAGCGATACCAACGTCGGCAGATCGTCTGGTCCAAGTTGGACATCGCTGTCGGCGGTGACAATGATCGGCTCGCTCGAACGAAGCAGGCCTGCCGAGAGTTGGGCGACCTTGCGATTGTGGCGGGCCTCGGGTCGGGTCAACAAGACCTCGACGGGAATCTCGGGCGGCGTGTTTTTCGCAACCCGCTCGAGCGTCGGATACGCGGGATCGGCGGCGCTTGGGACGAGCAGAAAGACTCGGCGTGGCCCCGGATAGGGCGCGTGGATGGACGACAGCAGGTTTTCGTACAGCCCCGGTTCGTTGCCCTCACACGGGCGCAGAATCACAATCGGCGGCCACTCACGTGGCGGCACGGGCGGTGTCCTCCGCAGGCGCCAGACACCCAGCACGAGGAGCAGGGAAAAAAACAGGGAGGTACCGCCCCAGACCTCAAGGCTCGTTTTCAGCAGAACACCGGACATCAGCCCTGCCATCATCGCTGCGTTGCGCGCCGCTCGGATAGTAAAAATACGCGGCCCGGGGTGGGTTTTCAGGCGCGCTCAACATCGTCGGTGACGCTCACCTGATGGGTCTTATAGCGGAGCAGAAACTGGAGGCCAGGACGACGGAAGCGTTTCAGATCGAGGTACTCGCCGACCCCACGCAGGAGGATTCCTGGCAGGCGCTCGTCGTCACTGATTTCCACTCCAAATCGGGCGTAGAACGGTGCATCAAGCAGTCGACTGTCGCGGGTTCGTTGCCCACGCAGCGTTCCCGCCGACATCACCCGGGGAACTTTGAGCCACAGAAAATCGGACCCATCGGGCGCTGGTTCCTCATCAGGCGGTGGATCGTGGCTATCGGTCAGCTCCGGCGCGTGGTCGTTTTGGTGTAAGAGCAAGCCGATTCTATGGCGCTGTCCATCGAGCAGTGTTGTGTCATAGACCACTGCGCCGACCGAGCGATCGTCTGCGAAGCCGTGAGCCCAGCCCCAGCGAGAGAAACAGTCTTCCAAACGACCGCCGCCAAAGTTGTGATCGCAGTAGGCGGTGCCACGAAACCTGATCGTTTCGTCTCTTACGCGCAGGTCGACCTCGGCAGAAGAAAACAGGGACAGCGGCTGCCAGAAGTGCGCCCCTCCACCGGGCGCTTGACCGATGAGGATCGGGGCCAGCACTCGCTGCGGTGGACTCAGCCGAATCTGGCCGTAAAGCAGCGGGCCGGGCTTGCCAAAAAAGCGGGTGCTCGGCTCATTTACATCGATGGCCAAGCTGCCATCTGGAGCGGTGCGCAGGGAGCTGTGTGCGATGGCGATCGAGTGTTCGTCGGTTTGCAACATCGCCGCTGGATACTCGTTCATCACCCATAGTTTCTGACGCGGGCGAGCGGTGGCGCTCGTTCGTTCGTAGAGCGCAAGGTTGATGGCGGGAACGTCGAGGCCAGTGACTGACTCACCCCGTCGTAACCGGGCGGCGTACTCGGCGGAAAAGACCGAGCCAGCGAACACGATCAGTGTCAGACCAAACCGCTGACTGACATCGTGAACTTCGATGTACCACCAGGCGTAACCACCCACGTGAGCAGCGAGGCGCAGAGCGGGCAGCGTACTGGTTTGCAAAAATCCGGGGCGCACAGTCGAGGTGGACACGAGGAGCGGTTCCTCCGTGAGATCAGCACGTCGCCGCAGCAAAACGAAAATAGGCGCAGCGAGCAACCATTTTCGATGCTAGCCGTGGCCCACACCATGCAGCGAAACTGGTGAACAGCGTCGGTATTCAGCGATCTGCGGTGAGGGATGACCAAACCAAAGGCTCGCACGGACGTGACCAGCCTAGGGCCCCCTTTGGTCACATGGTGGCACTGGCTGCGCTGCGCTTTTCCGCGAGTACCTTGCGAAACTGGGCACTCGGGGCCCCCCGGCAACGAGAGCGCCAACGACCACCTGGGCTGGTCACGACCGAAAGCGAGGACAATAGAATGCATGAAAAACGAAAGATAAAATACAAATAAATTCACATATATACCCAATCGGTCCGGTAGAGTGCGCCAGTGTATGGAGGTATGGAGCGCAGCGCTTGTACGACGGTAGCTGGCGGCCATGCCCAGGTTGCCAATTTTCCCGTCGCAGCGAAGGATGTGCCTTGACGCTTTGCGAGGGAGTGCCTATTCGTGAATGCCTTGTCGCTGCACGTTTCTTCAGATCGCGAACCACTGGCCATGCCCGACGAACGGGTGGGCGATGAGGGACTGCGCGAGATCCTCCCCATCCAGTCCGATTACCCGGATCGACTGCGACAGATGGCGAAAGCACCGACGGTATGGTTGCGTGGACGGGCAGAACTACTGAGCAGTCGGCCGATCTGTACCGTGGTCGGTTCGCGGGCCTGTAGTCGGTTGGCCGAGGCTCGAGCGCTCGAGTTGGGTCGTAAGCTCGGTGAGCGCGGCGTGCTGGTGGTATCAGGTGGGGCTCTGGGCATTGATGCAGCCGCTCACACAGGGGCGCTGGCCGCAGGAGGAGCGACCTGCGCGGTCCTTGGTACTGGGGTCGACAGGTTGTATCCGCAGCAGAACGTCCCGCTGCTTGCAGCCCTTGCCCGCACCGGGTTGCTGTTGTCGATGTTTTCGCTGGGCGCACCACCTCGGCCGTTTCATTTTCGAGTGCGCAACGAGCTGATGGCGGCGCTCGCTGATGTCGTGGTTGTGGTGGAGGCGCAAGCGAACTCGGGCTCGCTCATTACGGCGCGCCACGCGTTGCGTTTTGGGCGGCCGCTGCTCGGATTTCAGGGCTCGGAGGGCACGATGTCGCTGTTTTCAGCCGGTGCCCAAGCGGTGCATAGCGTCGATGAGGTCGTGGAATTCGTGGCCTCGCGGTCCGCAGGTGGGGAGCGACCTGGTGCGCCAAGCGAGGAGCTGGCCCGGGTGCCACAGTCGATTCACGTACCGACGGAAACGATGCTTTTGTCCGATGAAGATGCGGCGAAGCGGGTTTTGGCTGCGCTTGCGGCCACCGCCTCCGCAGATGTAGGCGAAGTGTGTGCCCGTACCGGCCTATCTGCGGCCGAGTGCGCGGCGGTACTTGTTGATCTGGAGCTCGCGGATCGCTGTACCCGCTTGGCGGGTGGGCGGTACATCGTGCATGCTCCGCTTAGCTAGGAAAGCCATGGCCCAAGCCAAGTCCTCGACCACATCTAAGGCTGCTCGGAAGACGACCCCGTCTGACGAGGAGAGTACCACCGCCACCAAAAAGCCGGCCAAAGCGTCGGCAAAGAAAGCGAGTCCGGCGAAAAAGACCGCGACCCCGGCCAAGAGCGCGACCAAAAAGAGCTCCAAGCCAGCGGCCAGTAAGTCGGCAACGACCAAAAAAACGGCGACCAAATCGGCTGCGGGCAAACAGACGACCACCAGCAAAAAGTCGACTGCGAGTAAGAAGTCGGCTGCTGTCAAAAAGGCGGCGGCCAGCAAGAAGTCAACTCCAGCCAAAGGCAGTGGCAAGCGCGCCTCGATGCTGGTCGTGGTCGAGTCACCGGCCAAAGCCAAGACCATCGAAAAATACCTCGGTGGAACGGCCAAGGTGCTGGCGTCGGTCGGTCACGTCAAAGACCTGCCGAAGTCGAAGATCGGTGTCGACCTGGAAAACGACTTTACGCCCGAGTACGTGGTCATTCGCGGCAAGGGCAAGATCCTGAGCGAGCTGTACAAGGCCGCCAAGAACAGCGATGTCGTCTACCTGGCACCTGACCCGGATCGCGAAGGAGAGGCCATCGCCTGGCACTTGGCCGACGAGATTCGTCCAGCCAACTCCAACATCAAGCGCGTGCTCTTTAACGAAATTACGCAGCGCGGGATCACCGAAGCGATCGCCAACCCGACCGATCTAGATAAGGACAAGTACGACGCGCAGCAGACGCGGCGAGTGCTGGATCGGCTGGTCGGCTATCAGATTTCACCGATCTTGTGGACCAAGGTCCGCCGTGGACTGTCTGCGGGCCGGGTGCAGTCGGTGGCTGTGCGCATCATCGTCGAGCGCGAGGCAGAGATCGGGGCCTTTACGTCCGAGGAATATTGGACGGTGCAGGCCGAGGTCGAAGGCAAGACGCCGCCGCGCTTCTTTTTGCGACTCTACAAGATCAACGACAAGAAGCCTGAGCGTCTCGATGGAGCCACTGCGAACCAGATCGCGGCCATGCTCAAGCGGGTGCCGCTCAAGGTCTCGCAGGTCGAGCGCAAAGAGCGTCGCAAACTCCCGACGGCGCCGTTTATCACCAGCAAGCTTCAGCAGGAAGCTGCACGAAAGCTGCGCTTTACCGCCAAGCGGACGATGGGTGTGGCGCAGCGGCTCTATGAAGGTGTCGAGCTGGGTAGCGAAGGCCGCGTCGGCTTGATCACCTACATGCGTACTGACTCGACCCGCATCAGCGCCGATGCTCTTACCGAGGTGCGTGGCTACATCGGTCAGCGGTTTGGTAAGGACGCGGTTCCCGACGAGCCGGTGGTCTACAAGTCGAAAAAGGGCAACGTCCAAGACGCCCACGAGGCGATCCGCCCGACCAGCACCAAGTACGATCCGGAGACGGTGCGCAAGCTGCTGCGAGAAGAAGCGGCCAAGAACGCCGACAAGGCCCGCGACATCGAGGATCAGATCAAGCTCTATCAGCTCATCTGGAATCGCTTTGTGGCATCGCAGATGAAGCCTGCGGTCTACGACCAAACGACGGTGATCGTCGAGGTCAAGGACGCGGGTCAGACCTACGAGCTGCGTGCCAGTGGCCAAGTGCTGCGCATGCCGGGCTTCACGCTGATCTACACCGAGTCGGAAGACGAAGATGCTCCGACGGCCGAACCGGCAGTGGATGGCGATCGACTACCTAGCCTCTCGCAGGGCGAGCTGCTCAAGGCGCAGAGCGTTCAGGCCGAGCAGCACTTCACGGTGCCGCCGCCTCGTTTTACCGAAGCGTCGCTGGTCAAAGAACTCGAAGAGAAGGGCATTGGGCGGCCATCGACCTACGCGACGATTCTATCGACCATCCAAGATCGCGGTTACGTCGAGAAGAAGGAAGGTCGGTTTCATCCGACGGACCTCGGGACTCGGGTCAATGGGCTTCTGGTCGAGAGCTTTCCGCACGTCCTTAACGTCGACTTTACGGCGCGGATGGAGAGTGATCTCGACGACGTAGAAGAAGGACAGCGCAACATGCTCGCGCTGCTCAACGAGTTCTACGGGCCCTTCAAGATCGATGTTGAGAAGGCTCAGATCGAGATGAAGGATCTCAAGAAGGCCGAGATCCCAACCGAGTTGGTGTGCGAAAAATGCGGCCAGCCAATGGTCATCAAGTGGGGCCGCAACGGCGAGTTCCTGGCGTGCAGTGGTTATCCCGAGTGCAAAAACACCAAGGAATTCACTCGTACCAAAGATGGCACCATTGAGCTCGTTCCCGAGCCGACCACGGAAGAAAAGTGTCCGACCTGCGGTGCCGATCTGATCTTCCGGCGCGGTCGCTTTGGGGAGTTCTGGGCGTGCTCGCGTTATCCCGAGTGCAAGACGACTCGGCCGGTGAGCCTGGGCATCACCTGTCCCAAGCCCGACTGCGGAGGCTTTCTGACCGAGCGGCGGTCGCGACGGGGATCGCCGTTCTTTGGCTGTTCGAACTACAGCGCAAAGGGCTGCGACTTCGTGTCGTGGGATCGCCCGATCAAAGAGCCATGTCCTGACTGTGGCGCACCGTTTCTGCTCAAGAAGCAGAATCGCTCCGGGACCAAGCTGCGCTGTGCGACATGCAGCTACCAGAGTGAACAGACCGAGTCCGATCTGCCCGAAATCGCTGGTGAGGAATCAGGCAGCGAAGAGGATGCCGCCTAGCGCTTGCCTTTGCCGACCACTCGTGTCGGCAGTCACCGTCTAGTACGGGCCTACCGTAGACCTGCTTCTTCCTTTCGTCTCCTCGTGTTGTCCATAGACCCCTGGGCGCTGCTCGGGCGGATCCGCTCATTTATCTAAATGAAGCATTTAGAATAAGTGTTTTGTTATTTCCGTCGCTGTGATGCGAGATGTTTGGTTCACATCTCGAACTGTGCGAGTCCCGCAAGGGGTGTGGGAATTTCGCGCTCTGTTTGGTTGGGAACCCGTCCTCCCAACCGATTCCTAAGCGCTTTTTCATGAGCACTCCCAGCCACTTCCCAGGGACCGAGAAGAACTCTGTAAGGAAAATGAAGGATTGACAGAACTCCTTCCGATCCACTAACGTAGGCTGACCCTGGACCTTAGCTCTGACGATCAGTGCTATCTCAGGGGGGGAAGCAAGGGTAGTCGGGCAGGCCATGAATCCAGGCCAGTACCACATCATTAAGGAGACTTCCCAATCCATTGGGGAACTCCTCAAGCAGCAGTACAAGCAGATTGGTTACAAGCGCGTCCATCTCGTTGTGGCTGCGCCTAAACAAGAGAACATCGAGGGCAAGATGCCTGCGGTGTCTCTGTACTTGTACAATGTGACTCTCGATGAAGAGGGCGTCGGTAACAACCGGAGTGCCCAGTACATCGACGAGGAAATTGGTGACGGCGGTCAGGTCCGGGAGATCGCCAGAGACATGCCGATGTGGCTCCGTCTCGACTACCTGATTTCCTGTTGGGCACAGACTCCTGAAGAGGAACAGCTCCTTTTGGGAGCCACGATCCGTGCTTTCATGGAGAACCCGACCATCCGGGGAGAGCAGCTCAAGGGAGAGTCCTTTGAGCCGGATGATTACATTCCGCTGCTCATGTCCCAGAAGCTGGATGAGACCGTTCTGTCTCGCTTCTGGTCGAGCCTCAATCAGCCGCTGAAGCCGGCGCTGCAGTGCTGGACAACGATCCCACTGTACCCGACGACCTCGCGGACGTTTACGCGTGTTCGTGAACGCGAGGTTCGCTTTTTCGACTTGGACAAATTGAACCGGCTCCGTCAGTGAGGAACTGACGGCGCCATTGGAACGCAACCATCGCCAGGCCGTACCGATAACCTTCTGCGAGACCACTTGGACCAGCGCGGAAGGCCACCCTGGGGATCATCTGACCGTAGGCAAATCAGCAAGGAGAGCGCAGCATGGCCACTAGTTACCTTTCGCCGGGCGTATACGTTGAGGAAGTTGACCGCGGTTCAAAGCCAATTGAGGCGGTAGGAACCAACACGGTTGGATTCCTCGGCGAGTCAATGATGGGTCCTGTTAACCAGTCGGTGCTCGTCACCAACTGGACCCAGTACGTCAAGACCTTCGGCGACTTTACCCAGTCCACCTTCCTTTCGCACGCCGTGTACGGCTTCTTCAACAATGGCGGCTCGCGCTGCTACGTTGTGAACGTCGGCGCGCCTGCGAACCTGGATCTCAGCCCAGCGGACACCAAGGCTGCTGCCGAAAAGGCTGCTGCGGTGAAAGCCGATGGCACGCCGACGACCGGCACCAAGGTGGACAACGATGCCCGCTACATCGGCAAGGACAACGGACCTGGTGCCCGCACCGGTCTGAAGTGCTTCGAGGAGATCGACGAGATCTCGCTGGTTGCGGCACCTGGCATCATCTCTGCTGCGGTGCAGGATGCGCTCCTCACGCACTGTGAGAACCGCAAGGATCGCTTCGCCATTCTCGACAGCCCCGAGGTTGTCCAGGGTGGTGTGGACAAGCTGCCACGTCCGCGTGATAGCAAGTACGGTGGTTACTACTTCCCGTGGATCCAGGTCTATGATCCGGAGCGCGGCAACGTCTACATTCCGCCGTCGGGCCACGTCGCTGGTGTGTATGCGCGTACCGACAACGAGCGCGGTGTTCACAAGGCTCCTGCCAACGAGATCGTGCGCGGTGCCCTCGGCCTGCGCTATCAGGTTTCGCGTGGTGAGCAGGACATTCTGAACCCACGTGGCATCAACTGCATCCGCTTGATGCAGGGCAATGGAATCCGTATCTGGGGCGCCCGCACGCTGTCTTCGGACCCGTCGTGGCGTTACATCAACGTCCGCCGCCTGTTCATCATGGTGGAGACCTCGATCGAGCGCGCCACGCAGTGGGTCGTGTTCGAGCCGAACGACTTCCGCCTCTGGAAGCGAGTGGTGCGGACGATTGCGAGCTTCCTCACCTTGGTATGGCGCCAGGGCGCACTGATGGGCGAGACGCCGGAGAAGGCGTTCTTCGTCAAGTGCGACGAGGAAACCAACCCGCCAGAGGTCATCGACGTTGGACAGCTCATCGTCGAAGTTGGCCTCGCACCGGTGAAGCCGGCCGAGTTCGTGATTTTCCGGATCGGCCAGATGCCTGCTGGTGGCGGCGTCCAAGAGTAGTTTTGTGTAAAGGGCGGGGAGCGCCCTGGTTCGAGTGAGCTAGGGCACCCCGTCGTCTAATTGGGAGGACGAAAATGGCGATCACGAAGAACGCTCGTGCCTATACGGGCGGCAAATATAACCTCACCTTCGATGGCCAAACGGATGCAGGCTGGATCAAGTCTGTCGAGGGTGGTAACGCCACTGCCGACGTCGTGGTCGAGAAGATGGGTGCCGATCACATCGCGCGCAAGCACCTTGCGACCGTGAAGTACGAGGACATCTCGTTCCAGTGCGGAACGGGTATGACCACGACCTTCTATGACTGGATTAACACTGCGTTTAATCACACGTCGAACGATGCGGGTCGTCGCACCGGCGCCATCAATCACTATGACTACGACTACAATCTGCTGAGCGCTCTTGAGTTCCGCAATGGTCTGATCACCGAGTTTGGTATGCCGGCTCTCGATGCCTCGTCGAAGGACGCGGCTCTCATGACCGTCAAGTTCAAGCCGGAGATCACCCGCAAGGTCATCAAGGGTTCGGGCAAGGTTGGCAACCCGAAGATGGACGCGGCTGCCCAGAAGAAGTGGCTGCCGTCGAACTTCCGTCTTCGCTTCACCGACTCCGCTTTCGATCAGGCTCTCGCCAAGGTGAACAAGATCGAAGCGCTGGTGGTTAAGCAGAAGGTTGTCGAGAACGCGGTGGGTGAGCAGCGCGATTACGAGCAGGAAGCGGCCTCGGTCGAAATTCCGAACCTCGTCATCACCCTCGCTGAGTCGCACGCCGACCAGTTCTACAAGTGGCACGAGGACTTCGTGATCTACGGTCGCAATGGCCAGGATCAGGAGAAGCAGGGCATTCTTGAGTACCTGACTCCCGATCTCGGCACGATCCTGTTCACGTTGAACTTCGCGCAGCTCGGCGTATTCAAGATCTCGCCGGACAAGGTCGAAGCAGGTGTCGAGTCGATCCGTCGCGTGAAGGTTGAGATGTACTGCGAAGACATCAAGTTCACCTACAACTCCAGCGCTACCTTCAAGTAGTGGGGAGTGTCACATTCGTAAGCTGCACGCCGTACGGATGTGGCAGTTGATGTAAGTGGAGACAGGCGGCTGGGGGGACTCAGTCGCCTGTCTTGCTTCAGGGGCAGTGAGTTTTATTTATTTTAACAACGAGGGATTCAAGTGGCCGCCCATGCTCGTAGTTACGTAAATAGTCGCTTCTATCTAGAGCTGGAGCAACCCTCTGGCTGGCTGTTCTCTGCCGACGGTGGACACGTCCAAACGGAGTCCGTCAACGAGCGGATGGCTGGCGGTTATCCAGTTCGTAAACACGCTGGTAATGTCAAAGTCGATGATATTACTGTCACGTGTGGAACTGGCATGACCAAGCAGTTTTACGAGTGGATAGAAGACAGTATGTCATATAAGCACTCTCGCAAAGACGGTGCGATTGTGCATACCAATTATGATTTTAAAGAGATTGTTCGTCAGACCTTTCAGCGCGCATTGATCACTGAAATCGGTCTACCGGCGCTTGATGCCACCAGCAAAGAGTCCGCGAAGATGACGGTCAAGTTTTCGCCTGAAATGTCTACACTGGAATACAGTGGTGGGACAAGGCAGGTGCAGCCCGTACCTCTTAGTCCGCCCAAACAAAAGCTGTGGACTCCCGCAAACTTCCGTGTGAGAATCCATGGTCTTGATGATGTGTGCCGAAACATCTCTAAGGTTGAGGCCATCAGCATTAAGCAGAACGTGGTCGAAAACACGATTGGTGAGAGGCTAATCTTCGATAAGGAGCCGGCACAGATCGACTTCCCGAATGTCATCTTGACGGTCCCCGAGTCCGATGCGGAGAAGTGGTACAAGTGGCATAAGGAGTTCGTCATCGAGGGCAAGAGCTATTCCCAGAGCGAGAAGCAGGGTGGCATCGAGTATCTGTCATCAGATCTCGGAAAAACCCTCTTCACTCTCGGACTAGAGAACCTGGGGATCATCAAGTTCACCCCCGACAAGGCCGAGTCCGGTGCAGAAAAGATCCGTAGCGTCAAAATCGAGCTGTACTGCGAGAAAATGACGTTCAAATACCAGTCCGAGTCAACCTACAAGTAATCGCTGAGAGTGAAAGCATGGCATTCAAGACTGAGTTCCCGTTCACACTCCCCAAAGGATATATCGACAGTGAAGGGAAGTTGCATCGCAATGGTGTGATGCGACTCGCCACGGCAAAAGACGAGATCGTTCCGCTTCAGGACTATCGTGTCCAGTCGAACCGTGCCTATCTGGTGATCGTGCTGCTAAGCCGTGTGATCAGCAAGCTAGGTGAGCTGGCGGTCGTGGATACCGAGGTGATCGAGAACCTGTTCTCGACCGATCTTGCGTATCTTCAAGAGTTCTATCGCCGTATCAATGAAGAAGGCGCACCCCGAGTCCATGCGAAGTGTCCCTCGTGTCAGCACGAGTTTGACATCGACTTGCTTGGGGGAGGGGATGGCCGCGTAGTCGGCCAGGGGGGATAACGAGCTACCCCCTGGAGCAGTTGTACCGGGAGGTAGCCTACATCGCCTATCATTTTCACTGGCCGCTTGAAGACGTTCTCAACATGGAGCACGACGAGCGGCACATCTGGCTTCGTGAGATCGCTCGCATCAATCGCGAGATCAACGACGCCCGCAAGCGCGGCTAATCAGACGCTCCTTTCTTCAGCCGACGCTTCGTCCTTCCCTTACCAGATACTTCTTGATCGACACTTGGCCGATTCCCAATCGACACCTGATCGATTCCTAGCTCTCCGCACAGAGACTCCTAAGCGGTTACAGAAGCCTACCTTGGTGCCCCTGAGAGCCGATAGGAGCCCCTTTGGGAGTCAAAAAGGAGTCGATAGGGAGTCCTCCGGTAGACCCCATTTTTTTCGAGTAGAAAGCTTCGCTTGTAAGGTAAAATGTTGGCGCACGGTTCTCTGAATCCAGTACTTCTGCGACGGTGAGGGAGTCATCCGCTCACCCACGTCCGTCAAAGGAATTTGCATGGCACCCCGAGAGATCAGACCGCCTGGCGTATATCCACTCGGTGCAGGCGCTCGCTATACCTCACTGACCATCGCTGACACTCATATTGTCGGCTTCGTTGGAATTGCCAACCGTGGTCCGCTTGATGTGCCGGTCCAGCTACAGTCCTGGGCCGAGTTCGTCGAGGTGTACGGTCCGAGCAGCGAAGGCTATCTCGCTCGCGCCATCGAGGGCTTTTTTCTAAACGGCGGCAGATCCTGTTACGTCGTGCGAGTGGCCCGCAGACCACGTGCTGGACAGCGTCTAGAGGCTTACCACGCCCTGCAAGCCGAGCGGGTGCTGCGTGATGCCTGGGACAAGTCGACGCTGCGGGTGCTGGCTCTCAACGAAGGACGCTGGGGCAACAGCGTGTGGGTGAAGACCACGCGTAGCACGGGGGCCAAGACGCTGTTGACACTCGATCTACCGGTCGGGGCCGGGCAGGCGCGGGTTACGTCGACGCGAGGTATTGAAAAGGGCTCGCTGCTGCGGATCTTTGATCGCGATAACAGCGATTACATCGTCGTCACGGACATCGACGAAAAGAACAAGGTGCTGTCCTGGGGATCGGAGACGCCGGTGGTCCGTCGCTACGCAGCGGCGGCACCAACCTACGTCGAGGTCATCGAGTTCGAGATCTATGCCTCGCTGCGCGATCGGCGAGAAGTCTTCAAAGGGCTTCAGCTTCATCCGCTGTCCCGTCGCTACGCGCCCCGCATAATCAACGAAGAGTCGTACCTGATTCGGCTCGAAGACTTGGGTTCGCACTCACCGTGGCCTAACAACCTACCGATCGAGTCTCCGCTCGACAAGCTCACCGGCGGTCGAGATGGCACCGAGGGCATCACCGCCGAGGACTTCATCGGTTACGATAATGGTCTCGACGATCGGCGTGGTCTGATGACGCTCGAGCACGTCGATGATGTCGGCCTGATCTGTGTGCCCGACGCGATGTTGGCCTATAAGAGCATGTCGGTGCCCGAGGCGCGCAGCTACGTTCAGCACATCCATGACGCGATGATCGGGATCTGCGAGCGCTCGCAGGACCGCTTTGCCATCCTCGACGCACCGGACACTCGCGACATCGAAGAAGTGCGTCGCATGCGGCAGAGGCTCAATACCAGCTTTGCCGCGATTTACTTTCCATGGGTGGTTGTGGCGGGACCGAACGGTACCCAGCACAAAGTGCCACCGTCGGGCTTTGTTGCTGGGGTGTACGCTCGTACCGAGCAGCAGAGTGGGGTCCACAAGGCACCCGCCAACGAGCAGATCCTGGGCCTCACGCAACTTACGCTCCCGCTGTCCGATGATCACCTTGGACAGCTCAACTCCGAGGGGATTAATACGATTCGCTCGATGACGGGACGGGGGATTCGCATTTGGGGTGCCCGGAGCTGTTCGGAATCTGACGATTGGCGTTATTTGAATGTACGGCGCTTGTTCATTATGCTGCGCCGAGCGATTGAAAAAGGCACACAGTGGATATCATTTGAGCCCAATACTGTAGAAACCTGGTCACTGATCGAACGAGAGGTGTCATCGTTCCTCAGTGATCTCTACATTAAGGGGTATTTCGCTGGTAACTCGACCGAAGAGGCCTTCATCGTGAAATGCAACGAAGAGACGAACTCCCATGAAGTTGTCGAGAGCGGTCGCCTCGTCACGGAGATCCGTGTGGCACCTGCGATACCGGCTGAATTTATTTACTTTACGATTGATCAACAAATGGGCGAGCGCATTGAACCGCGCTGAGCAGAGAGGTATCTAAGACATGTCACGCCGCGAGGCACTGCCTGTTTATTACTTCGCCGTTGAGGTCAAAGGAATCCAACAGGGATTCTTCCGCTCTTGCTCGGGTCTAAAGTCCGAGTCAGAGGTCGTAACGATCCAAGAGGGCGGGGTCAACACCACAGAGCTAAAGCTGATGGGGGTCAATAAATATTCAAATATTGTCCTCAAGCAGGGATTTGTTGGATCAGAACTGTGGGCATTGCGGCAGGGCTATGTAAATGATGAACCAGGCAAAAAGATGCAGCGCATCGACGGCCTGATTGTTCACTATGGTCCAGGTGGAAAGCGTCTTCACAAGTGGCGGTTCCGCAAGGCCTGGATTTGCAAGTGGGAAGGCCCCGAGTTTGACGCCACGAAGAACGAGATATCCGTTGAGACGATTGAAATCGCTCACGAAGAACTGACCTACGAAGGCTAACCATGTCGGACTCAGAGCGCAATTCGTCGGCACCGGACTTTCAGCCGCTGGGCACCACCGCCTCGCTGCGGATGCTCGGGTCGGTGATGAGCCGCCTGCAGGGTGGCTCGTCAGCTCGTGGTGCAACGTCGTCGCGTGGCGAGTCGCCAGCGATGCCGGTTGCGTCGGCGACAGAGCGTGCCGCTGGCGATCAAAAAAGTGCTGCGTCGGTGCGCGGTTCTGAAAATTCCCAGGTCATGCTGGATTCGGCGTGGACGCCACCGGTGTCGCGGCTGGCGATGCAGCTTCAGGAGCAGCGCGAGTCGTCGGCTCCGCTGTGGAGCACGCTGCCGAAGGCTGATCTGAAACCGGTTGTCAAAGCCATCGAGGCGGACCTGGGAGCCTATCAAGCGGCGGCCAGCGGTGGACGGGCGATGCGCTCCGAGCTGGCACTGCTCGAAGGACAAAGTGACGAGGGGCAGGCCGCTGCGGGTCGTGGCGGTAGCTCTTCGTCGCAGATTCAGCGGGCTGCGGTTGATGCCTCGACGCGTCTTCTCGATGCGGTTCGATCACAGGCGGCGAGCCAAGCGATCGCATCAGATAATCGCATATCGCTGGGCGATTTGACCCTTATCGCATTTGCAGATAGCAAAAAGCAGATGGCAGCGGCGGCCTCACATGCTGAGCACACGCCTGATACGCATCCGCTCAAGAAAGCTATCGATAATTCTGCAAATAAGAAATTGATGGAGGACCGGAAGGGTTTTGAAACCAAGCTCAAGAAGGTTGCTGAGCTGGCACTTGAAAGCCTAGAAAAGTCCAAGCGGATTGCTAAGGAAAGGTTCGGATCACATGGCTGAACTAGAGAAAGCAGAGCTCCACGACTGCGACCGTGGCGGCAAGTTGACGGTACTCTTTAACCCCAAAGAGTTTACGGTCGAAAAGCAAGTCCAGTGGACCCAGAAAGAGGGCGCCATGACCGATGAGCCCCCCGAGGAGTTCACCAAGCCGACCCCTGCGAATTTGACTGTAACACTGCACTTCGATACCTACGAGCAGAAGAGTTCCGTAATGGAATATACCTCGAAGGTGGAAAAGCTTGCGCTGATTATCAGCAAAGAGAAGCCCCGCCCTCCGCTTTGCAAGTTTGTGTGGGGTAAGTTTGTATTTCAAGGCGTTGTTGAGTCCGTTCAGCAGAAGTTCACGATGTTTCTGCGGGATGGCACACCGGTTCGCTGCGAGGCCACTGTCAAGATGAAGAAGGCCAAATCCGCAGAGACCGGTAAGAAGTAAGGTAGCAAGAGAGGCTAGTCATGGCGGACACCCAGAGCCCCAAGGTCAGTCTACCGAAAGTACTCGTCGGTGGAAAAGAGATTGAGCTGAGCAATATCTCGAGCTTGGTGGTCAAGAAAGACCTCGATCAACCCGACTATGTTCAAATCTCACTTTCGAACCTTGCCGACAGTGAAAGCGGTGGAGATAAGTTCTCTGCTTCGCTCAAGCCTGGTACCGATCTGATCGTCAAGATCAAGGTCGAAGGTGAAGGTGAACAGGAGCTATTCAAGGGTTATGTGCATGGCGATGATCCCACCTACGATGCCCATTCAACGGTATCGACGGATTTGCAGGGAATGAACGCTATGCACAAGCTGACGCGTGGTCGCAAGACCCGTACGTTTACCAACCAGACCGATCAGCAGATCGTTCAAAAGGTCATTAGTGAGGCCGGTCTGTCCGTCGACTTCGGGCGCGAACCGCCGACGCTTCGTCATGAACACTTGCACCAGAACAACATGACCGACTTGGAATTTCTGCGGATGCGGGCCGCCCGCACCGGTCGTGTGATCTTCTGTGAAGACAAGAAGATTTTCTACACCAAGCGTGAAAAGGATCAGGGGCCGGTTTCTACGCTCGATTACAATACCGAGGGTAGCGGTGCTCTGGAGAACTTTAAGCCGAAGATGTCGACGGCGGGACAGGTCAAGAAGGTGATCTGCCACGGCTGGGATCCTTTCCAGTCGACGCGCAAGGCCCAGATGATGGAGTGCAAGGCCGAGGGTGGCGCTTCTCCTCTCGGTGGAGAGGGCGGTAGCGGTGCCTTCGGGGACAATCCCGAGCTCCACATCTTCGATATTCCCTTCCGTTCAAAAGAAGAGGGCGATTTGCTTGCAAAATCGATCCTGGAAGAACGGCAGATGAATTTCATCAATGCCGAAGTGACTGGGCTTGGTGATTCGAAAATTAAACCGGGTAAAGTGATAGAACTGAAGCTCGGTAAGTCGGAAAGCCGCTTTAACGGCAAATACTATGTGGTTGGGTGCGAATTCTCCTATTCTCATAGTAGTTCGGGAATGGGCGAAGGCTCGGGCATGGGCGGCTTTAAAGGCAAGTATAAGCTTCAGCGCGACGCCGGTATGTAGCGCCGATCGAGGCTGCTTCTCGACGTGGTCTCTGCTCCTTCCGACCGAAACGGCTCTTTCCCTACTCAACCCCACTCAAGCTCACATGGACGATTCGGCTTGCTCCCTGCAACGCACATCCTTCGCTCCGATTGGGTGCGTGAATCGACGCTGTCAGGGTGCAGACGGTTTGCCGATGTGCGGATTTGCTTGGTAGGGTATGAGGATGGCAGGGTTGCAACATCCGAGTCCAACCACAGCGGCGCGCCGGCGGCGTCGGGTGTGGATTTCGGCCGTGTTGCTGTCCACGGTGGGACATACGCTGCTGTTGCCGACGCTGCTGGCGCGACTGACCGAGAAGGCCGAGTTGCCGCTGGAACTGACCTATCTCGATCCAGACAGCGCCGGGGATTCAGCGATGACCGATTCGGCCAATCCCGTGCCGTTGGCACCCGAAGCGGAGTCAAAGGCACAACCCAAGGACAGGCCGCTCGATCCGAAGAAGCAGCCGGTCGAGGATGAAGAAGTCGCGGATCGTCGCGAAAAGAAGCTAGAGCCGGAAAAGCCTCAGCCGAAGCCCGAGATCAAGCCGCTCGAAGTCGCGGTCCTGCCGCACCTGAAGATGGTCGACCAAGAGCAGTTTCCGGATGAGCAAGACAACAAAGATGCGCGCTTTCTGGCCCAGAAAAACCATGCTGCGGCGACGGACACACAGGCGAATACTCGCAATCTGATTCAGCAGCTTCCGGGGGAAATGCAAGCGAGTGCGCCGTCAGAAAACCAGTCACCGCAGATCGGTGAAGCGCAGCAGAAGTCGGCGGAGCTTCAGGATCGACCGGGTGATCCGAAGCGGTTGCCGCAGCAGGCACCGCCACCGACGCCGGTGGCCAGGATGCCGAACCTGGCGGTCGCGATGGCAGCGCAGCCGAGCGCCAAGCAGAGTACACCCGAGGCGCAGAGCCTGGGTCGTGAGCAGTCGCCAGGTGGCGAGACGATGCTCGGCGATGGACAAGTGCTACTCAAGCAAGGCGGTGGGGCCGAGTCTCGGGAGAGCCAAGGTCGAGCCGAGCGTGCGGAGGGTGTGGCGGGTGCCCCGGGGCTTAGCCCGTCGCGGCTGCGATATCAGGACTACGATCGCATTGTCGGCTATGACGTGGCCGAGTCTGAGCGTCGGACGGCCGCTCGAGCGGAGCGTTCGCAGGGCATCGGGCGATGGGATCGCATCATGGCCAAACAGGCGCTGTTTCGAGCGTCGCTCGAAAACTTTACGCCGAACGTGCGGGTAGGCAACCAAAGTGAGCTGGGTACCCGAGCGCATCCGTTCGCAGCCTACATTGCGCAGGTTCACCGCCAGATTCACCGCTTTTGGGGGGATGGATTCTTGGCAGACCTCGATCGCAAGGTTGGGTCTGATGTATACGACCGTAAGTTGGTGACGGCGCTGGAGCTGTCGATCAAGCCGGACGGGACGCTCAACCAAGTGGTGATCGCCCGGACCTCGGGGATTCTGCCGTTTGACGCTGCGGCGATCGATGCGGTGGGCAGCGCCGCTCCGTTTGGTGAGCCTCCGCAGGCGATCAAGAGTCGTGACGGGAACGTCTACATTACCTGGCACTTTCACCGCGATGAGCGGCAGTGTGCGACGGACTTTGTCAACGCGCACATCCTGACGACGCCGCCGAAAGCGGGCTCGGGGACGCCGTTGCCACCACCGAGCAAGCCACTGTTGGCCTCGGCGACCAAGTCGCGGGAAGAGCTGCGGGGCGATCCCCATCCGGAACCGCACGAATCATCATCGCCAGCGCCCTCCCGTCCCTCGCTGGGGTTGCCTCGCGGTGGCAGTTCACGCGGGGCCGGAATCGACTCGGTCGAGCCTACAGCACCGATCAAAGCCAATGCGCTCACCAAAGTGCCCGATGAAGCCAAGAGTGCCGCAGAGCGCTGGCTGGACGCATTCGAGCGCAAGGACGCCAAGCGGATGAGCGCGGGCAGTGCCTTGCCGTTTACATCCGGGGGGAAGCCGATCGCGAGCGATGCGGCCACGTTGCGGGCCTTCTTCGACGAGATGATGTCCGAAGGCATCCCGAAGCGCGATCGGCTCCACTTTTACACGCTGCCGGAGGTGCGTACGCGTTTGGGTCGGGCACCGCGTGGTGCCGACGGTGATGAGGTTGCGTTTGCGTGGGTCGAGCAGGGCGGCGAAGATTTGATCTTGCTGCTGGAGCCGACCGACAAAGGCTGGAAAGTGGTTGGCCTTGAGCGCTAGTCGAAGGTCGCCGTGAGCGGCACCTCGTGTTATTGGTCAAAATCATGCGACTGATCCCCTACGCACTGTCCGATGTTGGCCGCAAGCGAGCGCACAACGAGGACAATTTCCTCGTCGCTGAAAACCTGGGCTTGTTCGCAGTCGCGGACGGGATGGGCGGTCACCAAGCGGGCGAGATGGCCAGTCGCCTGGCGATCGAAAAGCTCCGCGATCAGGTGAAGGCACCACCGCGAGCGGCGACCCGGGCCGAAAACCTGGCATCGTTTACTCGTGCGATGATGACCGTGGGTGCCGATATCTTCGACGCGGCGCAGGCCGATCCCGACCTGGAAGGGATGGGTACGACGCTGACCGCGCTGTGGGTGCAGGGACGGCGAGCGTACATTGCTCATGTCGGAGACTCGCGAGCGTACCTATACCGCGATGGCAAAGTGCAGCAACTGACCTTCGATCACTCCTGGGTCGCCGAGCAGGTTCGCGCTGGTTTTTTGACCGAGCAGGAAGCCCGCGAGTCGCGTTTTCGTCACATCATCACCCGATCGGTTGGTTTTGAGCGTGACGTGCAGGTCGACGGCAGCGTCACACCGGTGCGGGTTGGTGACTGCCTGATCCTGTGCAGCGATGGACTGTCGAACTTCGTCGAAGAAGCAGATCTCATCGAGGTCTTGAGTCGCCAACTGTATCGAGATGTGCCTCAGGTGCTGGTCGACTTGGCCAACGCTCGCGGTGGTGATGACAACATCACGGTCGTGCTGATCCACATTGCCAACGATCTCGGGCCCGAGGGGCGTCTCACCCTACCTGCCTCGTCGACCACCTAGCGGCGAGTGCTATGCCCCCGTTTTCGTTCAACCGAGCGCATCCACGATCAATCACTTGTAGCCGTTAGGGTCGCTCGTTACGATGCGCCGTCTTTTCGGGTTGAACTTGCCAAACGGAGGCACCGATGCGGCACTCATCGTCGAGCTGGCTTATTCAGATCGGTCTGGTCCTTGGGCTGTGGATCGCTCAGCCCGGCTGTGCGGTCGACTCACGCGAGTCGGGTGACTACAGCAGCCCCGATCCACTAAACCCCGATGGCGATAGCTGCAAAAGTGGCGAAAAACGCTGCCAAGGTGGCGCGTTTCAGGAGTGCAGCAGCGGCAAGTTCGTGAGCAAAGCGGACTGCGGGGTAGCTGGGCGGATCTGCGATCCGACACGCGGATGCCTCGACTGCGCGCCGGTTCTGCCCACTACGTGCGTGGGTGACAAAGTCTTCACCTGCAATGCGAACGGCACCATCGGGGATGAAAAAGAAACGTGCCAACCGATGAGCTGTCGCGGCGGACGCTGCTCGACGGTATGCAGCCCAGGAGCGGAGCTGATCTACGTCGTCGATTCCGACAATCGGCTGCTTAGCTTCAATCCTCGTGACGGCAAGTACGAGTTCAAATTGATCGGCACGCTGTCCTGTCCGGCGGGCAACTCCATTGGCGGAGGAGGCAAGGCCACGCCGTTTTCGATGGCCGTCGATCGTCAGGCACGGGCGTGGGTTCTGTATTCGAGCGGCGAGATTTTTTGGGTGAACACCACCGATGCCTCATGCAAGGCGACCGGATTTGCAACCCGCCAGAGCAGCTTCGAAACGTTCGGCATGGGCTTTGTATCTGACGCCGAGGGCAGCGAAAAAGAGACCCTGTTCGTCGCTGGTGGTTCGTATAGTAACCAAAGCGTTGCCGATCTCGCGACGATCGATTCATCGTCATTGGTTCTCAAGAAGATCGCCGGGCTCAAGCTGTCTGGTCAGAGCAGCCCCGAGCTAACCGGCACCGGCAAAGGCGAGCTCTACGGCTACCATCCCGGCAGCGCGCCGTTTATCGGACAGATCGACAAAGCTTCGGCTGGAATCCTTCGTCGCTGGAGCTTGTCGTCCATGGGCAACAGTCCCTCGGCGTGGGCGTTTGCACACTGGGGCGGGCGTTTTTACATCTTCATCACCGCCAACGTAAGCGGCAGTGCCAGGTCGATGGTCTTCGAGTTCGATCCTGGCACCGGTAAGGCCGTCGAGGTCAAGACCAACGCCAGCTACCGGATCGTTGGTGCGGGCGTGTCGACGTGTGCGCCGGTGATCATTGGCTGATCGGCGAGCCTCTCGACCGTGAACGGAAGCATTAGGCGTTTTTGCTGAGTCGAGCGGCGGCGAGTAGTTCGGTGAAGGCCTCGTCGAATCGTCCGGTGCGTGCCCGCAGACGAGCCAAGCGATCGTGTAGATCGGCACTGTCTTGTGGGCTGACAGCTTGTGATTCTGCGAACGCTTGCTCGGCAGCCAAGAAGTCACCACCGAGCACGAGCGCATCGCCGAGCGCACGACAGAGCAGCGCTCGACCGGGTCCGCTGCTTGTGTAGTGCAGTCCGGCGCGCAGAGTTTGAATCGCACGCGGTGGATCCTTGAGTCGCAGAAGGGCCGAGGCATAGGCGATCCGGGCCTCGTAATACGATGGGATCAGCTGCACGGCGGCCTGAAGATCCTGACATGCGTCGTCGAGTTCGTTGTCGCGAAGCTCGGTGCAGCCACGGGTGTAGTAGCGGCGAGCCATTAGCGCACTCATCAGTCGATCTCCAGGAGGCCAAAGCGACCGCCGGGGCTGTCGGGTTTTTCCGTTTGAGCCTTGTCAGGACGAGCCGGTGCCGCCGCTGCTGGTGAAGCTGCTGGGGTCGCCGCAGGTGCCGCAGCCGGAGTCGCAGCCGGGCGTGCCGCAGCCGGACGTGCCGCCGTGGCTGTCGCCGTTGGACGCGCCGGGGTTGGGGCTGCTTCTGCACGAGCTCCGCTCGCATGTCCCACGGCATGAACTCCGGGCGCCGCCGTTTCCCGAGAGGACGTTCCTGGGCTAGCACTCGCTGGTGGTTGGGCGGGCGGTGGTGTTGGTGCCGCAGGAATTGCCATCGGCTGGACGTTCACCACGCGTTGCATCGGGAGCGGCTCGGGACGACTGTCAGCAGTCTCGAGTGGATGCAGCCGACCGTCGACTCGAACCAGGACGCGTCCGCCTTGTAGCTCAAACAGACGCAGCTCGGGAAGATCCAGTCGAAGCTGAAGCCGCTCGATGACCTGCGCGAAGCTGAGTCCGGTGAGCTCATCCTGGAGCTGCATCGCCGGTGGCGCGCCGCCCTCGACGACGTACTGACGGAACACATGGGTCAGGATCTCTAGAAGCTGGTCGGGCTCGAAGCGGGATAGCGCCTCGCGGATCTCATCTACAACACGCTCTCGCGTGCCCTGGAAGAGTTTTCCCCGATCGA
>CALLYL010000320.1 GCA_937859535.1 uncultured Myxococcales bacterium | reverse complement strand
AGCTTGCGCACTATGCGCTAGGACGAGGCTATCTGGCGCTCCACGAGACCACGGCCGCATATCATCATCTGCGGTCGTCGTGGGACAGCGGCCCGCACAGCCCGGAGCTCAACTACGCGCTCGGTCGGGTGCTCGGAGATCGCTTCTTCGAAACCGTACGTGCGGACAGGAGACGGGGTGACCGTGAGTGGCTGCGTAACCGGCGGCAGACCCTCGATCGCGAGCTGCTCCAGCCAGCCATGGTGCATTTGGAAGCGAGTCGTGGGGTCAAGCTGGAATCGGCGGAGTTTCTGGAGGGACTGCTCGCCCTGTATCGCGGGGACTACGACAAAGCACTGGTGTACGCAGACCATACACTGCGCACCTCGCCATGGCTGTACGAGGCCTACAAGCTCAAGGGCGATGTGATGCAAGCGCAGGCGCTCGAGCGCTTCCTAAACGGCGAAAGCCAGAAGGCGGACGCCGACCTGCAAACGGCGATAGCTGCCTATGATCAAGCGGCGGTCATCGGACGCAGCGACATCGCAGTCTATGAAGCACGCGCCGAGGCCTGGGGTCAGCTCATCGCGCAGCGCTATGAACGAGGTCAGCCGATTGGCACTGACATCCCATCGGCGGTAGCGGCCTGCCGCAGTGCAACCACCATCTCACCGATGCATGTCCTGGGGTATCGGCTGCTGGCCGGACTGTATTTCACGCAGGCGCAGCAGCAGCTCGATGCCGGTCAAGACCCACGTCCGCTTGTGCAAGAGCTCCTCGCCATTACGACCAAGGGACTGGAGCTAAGTCCAGGAGATGCCGCGTTAGAAAATGCGATCGGAGAGGGATTGCTGGTGGGACTGTTTTATGAGGAATCACGCGGTCTGCCGCTTTCCGCCAACATCGCCGAGATCATTGCCCATCAGCAGCGAGCCATCGCATCGGACGCGACCTATCCGTGGGCCTATAACGGCCTAGCGGGTGCCTATCTGTTTCGAGGCAACCTCAAGCTGGCCCAAGGGGATGACCCGCGTGAGGACTTCCGCGACGCGATTCGCTACACCGAAACGGCCATTTTGCACTCTCCGAACTACCTGACGGCATACTCGAATCTCGCGTTCTTTTATGGACGCATTGCCAGCTACGAAGTGGAACACGGACTACCGGTCGAAGCTTCGCTCGGCGCGGGAATCCGCCATGGTCAAGAGTGCGTGCGGCGCAAGCCAACGCTCAGCGACTGTTACTCCAACCTGGCACTGCTGGAACTGGTGCGGGTCCGAGCGCTGCTGTGGGAACCGCGACGGGATGTGGAGTTTGTAAACGCTGTGAACACCACGCTGGAATACCTCGCTGCCGCTGAACAGAACGGAGACAAGTCTGTCGAGCTACAGCAAAGCCGCAGCAGAGCCTATCTAAGCTTGGCACAGCACGCGCTAGAGCGAGGACAAGAAGCCGGTGGCGCAGTGGCCAAGAGCCAAAGCAGTCTGGGTGCCTGCCTGGCCTTGGCCGATAGCGATCCGCAATGCCTGTTGATGTCTGCCGAGCTAGCGCTTGTGTCCTATCGGATCCACAAACAGCGCGGCACCGATGCGACCAAGTGGCTGGTGCAAGCCTCTGGCAGCGCGATGACGGCGGCCCACGCGACTCCACGCAGCGCGCCCGCGCAGCGGCTGCTTGCAGAGACGTATTTGGCCCGAGCGGAAGCCGAACTGGAAGCCGGTCATCCGGACCTGGCAGCGCGAGCCGTTGAGCAGGGAAAAGCCGCGATCGCTGAGAGCCTCAGGATCAATCCGGCCCTCCCCCGTGCGCGACAGATACTCAGCGCGCTACGCGGGCTGGCGATCACCAAGACAGATTCGGCAGTGCCCCCCTCATCGCCCATTCCTGAATAGGACGATGCCCCTGTATCGGGCCTGGTATCACCGTTTGCAGCTATGGCACACCTTACAAAAATGCCGCCCCGACTTCGTCCGCAAACAGAACGCCCCGATTCGACAGTCGCAGGAAGTCAGGACCGGACTCGACCAGGCCACGAGCCGTTAGTGAGTCGATGGTATCGGAGCAGATACGCCTTGGGTCGATCTGATGCAGCTCGACAAACTGCGACCAGCGCACACCATCTAGTTCACGCAGTTTGAGCCACAGTGATTCCCGCCACAGCGACTCTGGCGCACGCTTTTCATACAAGCTCAAGGACGGATTCTCCGCCGTGGCCAAAAACGGTTGGGAGCTTGGATCTCGCCAGGTCCGCAGATATGCAGAGGGTCCACGCTGGTTGGCAAAGCGCTCTCCGCTGCCATCTGGGAAGCAGCGGAACGAGTGCGCCGAGACGCCGAGTCCAAGGTATTCTCCGTGGGTCCAGTACAGTCGGTTATGGACCGCACGGAAATCAGGATCACCGGGCTGCGCCCGCGCAAAGTTCGAGATTTCATAGTGTCGAAATCCGGCCTGCGCCAGGGTGTGTCTCACCACTTCATAGGCGTCGGCTTGCTGCTCCGGACATGGGGGCTTGGCCTTACCACGGCGGATGTGGACCGATAGCGCAGTATGGGGTTCAACCGTCAGTTGGTATAAAGAGACATGCTCCGGTAGTAATATGAGAAGTTGTCTCAAGTCCTCATGCAGCTCAGCCTCGGTCTGTCCGCTCATGCCAAGCAGCAGGTCTAGCGAGATACGTGAAAAGCCGACTCGGCGTGCAGTCTCCACCAATTCGTGGATCTGGTGAGGCTGGTGTTGCCTTCGCAACGCTTCGAGGTGACGCTCCGCAAAGGACTGCGCACCGATCGACAATCGAGACACTCCAGCCTCGCGCCAAGCTCGGAGCTGATCGGTCGAGACGCCACCGGGGTCGCACTCCAGCGTCACTTCCGGAGTCACCCCGGATCGGGCCGGAAAGACTCTCAATATCTCGTGAAGAGCGGACGACAAACAAGCCGGTTCCCAAAGTGACGGAGTCCCCCCACCGAAGTAGACGGACACGGCCTGACGATTGGCAAACAAAGCGGCTTTGGCATGTAGTTCATGACGCAGCGCTTGTAGATACTCGCAATGAGGAATGTGCGGGCGAACAGCGACCGCAAAGTCACAGTAGGAGCAGCGTTGCCTACAGTACGGAAAGTGAACGTATACGCCGAAGTCGGAAGGAGTCATTGCCCGGCCTCTTCCAGAGCCGCCATTCGCTGGGCCCGAAGCGAGATAAAGCGTAGGTAGACAGCCTCCATCTCGGTACACAGTGCGTCGATCCTTGGGCCATCACCACGCGCATAGACCTCACGGGTCAGGTCGGGGCATAGGTAGCGGACGCATAGGTTGGGCTGATTTTCGACGGCCAGCGAGCAGCCGGTGGGTCCACGGAAGGCGCAGCCCGCATGATCGCCGGTGGGCAGTCGTAGATCCTGCGGGAGTGTACCGGACTGACGAAGCGCTGCTATCTCGTCGTCGTTCCACGCGTCCTCGGTCACCAGTCCGCAGCAGTGTCCGCCCTTGAAATGGCCATGGGGTGGAGGATGACCGATGGCGCAGGTCCGACAACTCATCACCGTGCCGATGGCCGCCTTCAGCTCTCGCCGCAGTCGCAGAAGTTCGGCTGAGGCCGCTGACTCCTCGCCACTGACTTCGGTGGCTGATGGTTCACGGCGCAGCCGCTCTCGCAGTTGCCGGATTTCATCGGCGCGAGTTCGCGGCTGCTTGAGCCGGTCGACAAAGTGCTGGAGTGGTATCCACATTCCGTCGTGCATTCTAGTGCCAAGCTTGGCCACAGACCAAGGGCCGCATCCCCATGAACGCCTTGACTAAAATGAGTGTGGGGAGATACAGTTTGGCGATGCTATTCCTCACTGCTCGCGCTCCGCTGTCTCCCCTGGCTCTGGCTTTCTGTGCGGCGCTCGTGACGACGACCGGCTGCCCGAAGCCATCGACCATCAAAGTGCCGCCGCCTCCTCCTGGCGATCTACTTCGGTTCGTCGCCAAGGCCAACGACAAGTTGTCTGGCAAAGTGAACGTCCGCTTCGAGGATGGCGACATTGGCGTCAAGAAGCCCGCCGTCTATGCCTTCGTGTTCAAGGAAGAGCACCAGGCGCAGACGGTGGATGCATCGGGGAACATGAACTTTTCGGCCTCGTTCTTCGATGTGGAGCCAGTCGGTGACTCAGCCAAGGACAAAAAGGCCGGCGAGCCCCTGGCGCGAGCGCTTCAAACGGTAAAAATCGCCTACACGATGAGTGCGCGTGGCGATGTCACCAACTTTGACGTCAAGATTCCCGACGACATCAAGGACTCTAAAGACGGCAAACAGATGGAGCGCCAGCTTGGTTACGTCCGGCTGATTGCGCAGTGGGTCTATGGCGCCGATCGCGGGCCACAGTTTGACCCGAGCCACATCGAAGCGGGCAAGTCGTGGCCGATCCGCGCCTCGATCCCAACGCCGTCGGGTGGCAGCAAAAACTGGGACATGACCTGCACCTACGCCAAGCGTGAGCAGGGCGTCGCTTTCGTCAACATGGAAGGCAAAGTGTCGGGTGAAAATCAGGGAACCAAGCTCTCGGGCGAGGTCAAAGGCGAGTTGCGGCTACGCATTGGTGAAGGCCGATTGACCTACCATGATATTGACACGACCTCGACGTTCCGAGCGGGAGACCAGTCCTCGGGCGGTCACCAAGTGCACATCCATGTGACCTGGGAAGCCGACCAAGCCACTGTGCCGTCCGGTGATGGCACCGCCGTGATGCCGTAGTCTGCCGCTCCCGAATTGCCGCTCCTTTTCCGCGCTTCTTCTCCTTCCATCCCCGACCCAACGATCTAAGCTCCCGGCACATTGGGAGCGAAGTGATGACTTTTTCGAACAAATGGCAATGGCTGGGTATACCGGTGCTCGTCGGAGTGCTGGCTCTCGGGGTCGGAACGGCCAGTGGGGATGACACCTCAGGCGCGGAGGCCCCAGCGGGCATGCTCGCGTTTATGGCAGGCGACGTCGGCTCATGTCCACCGGGCTGGCGGATCGCCCAAGAGACCACGGGCCGCTTGGTGGTGGGCGTCACTTCGTCCGATGCGGTCGGCAAGCTGATCGGCACGGCGCTGACCAACCAAGAGGACCGCACCCACGTCCACTCGTTTCAAACGAGTGCCGATCTTCCCTACAAGTCGATCTCGGCAGCAAACGGTGGCAATGGCCAGGGGGCCTCGGCGGCGCGCTACACCGACAGTGGCAACACCGAGCCTGCAGCGAGCGGACTGCCATTTGTGCAGCTCGTCGGCTGTGTGAAACAATGATCACCGTCGCACGCTCGCCATTTCGAGTCTTGCTGATTGCCACCGGGCTATCGGGGCTGCTGTCGTGTAACCCGCCGACCTCGGCGGTCGATGCAGCGACGATGGATGATGGCGACAGCGAGCCGGTACTGGACCTCGCGACCTCGCCTGATTTGAGCGCTCCGGTCGGAGACTCGTTGCCCAAGCTGGCCGTAGCGTTCTTCCAGCGCAAAGACTGTCCCAGAGGTTGGCAACCGCTGGCGATGGCGGCGGGCCGAACCTTGGTACCGACCGTCGGGATGGACCCGATCGACATTGCCTCTGGGGAACCACTGATGGAGGGAGAAGACCGCGCTCATGGCCACGCGGTCATGACGAATTTCAACCTATCGACAGTCAGCTATGCCGGAATCGCAGGTGAGGCCAACCACGGGCTCGCTCGAGGGGGCAGTCAAGCGCTCACGGGCAAGACCAATGCCGTCCCGATTGGCCTGCCGTATGTGCAGCTCCTCGTTTGCAACAAACTAGACGAACCCGATCCTCGGCTGCGACCAGTGGCCAAAGGTACGCTGGTGTTTTTCCGCACGCCCGATTGTCCGAAGGGGTTTGTGCAGGCGGGCGGCAGTCAGGGTCGACTGATCATCGGGGTGCCTGAGCTAGCAACCCCCGGCCAGAAGTTTGGCGGGCTGCCACTCAAGAGCGGCGAAAAGCGAGTGCATCACCACGCCCTGTCGGGGAGCATCACCACGTCGTCGCACGGCATCGCCCTGGCGAGCGGCAGCGGGGCTTCAGGCTATGCGAAAAACGACAAGCATCCCTATCAGGTGGATAGCGTCGACGAGCCGAGCAGTTTCCCCTACCTCCAGCTCTTACACTGTCAGAAAGAGTAGTCGCTCGCGCCGGGGGTCTCACAGGCGGCCATCACGATTTCGGTAAGCGACCAGCGCCTGGCAGGATCGAGGCCGTGCTGTTGGCTATGGCGGTGATTGAGGACGGCCAGGATTTGGTCAACCCGCTCAGCATCCAGGACATCGGTCGCAGGCGGTGTTTGGGTCGTGAAGTTCAGCGGACAGACGGTGACAACCCCGTTGGTCAGCCTCACGCGGACTGCTTCAGCAGGAACGAGATCCTGTGGATAGCGAAGCGGCAACCCCTGGGTGCGACAGACCAGGGGGCGGGCGGAATAGACACGGCAGGCATCGTCGTCATCGAGCAGTACACAGCGCGGCTGAGTTCCGAATCGCGGTCGCAACACCTGCATCGAAACACGGCGCTGCTCCTCGGGATGAAGTGACCGCAGGTAGTCCATCATAGCGGCTGCCTCCACGTTGCTGACGGAAAGCTCGACCAGACAACAGCCGGCGCAGCCCGTACGACATGACATCGCCGAACCACAGCGTGACTGCACTCCGGCCGCGAATGAATCGACCTTGGCAGTCAGCAGTGCGTACTCAGGAGGGGGGGGGGCGGCTGACACGAACGTTCCTAACGTGAGGTATTCAGCAGGACACTGACCGTTGCTCCGCTCGACACTGGCAGCAGCAAGTCAGGCAGTCGGTCGCCGTTGACGTCGGCGGCGACCACATCAGTGTGGGAGCATGGGGCCGAAATCTGCTGCGGGGTTGCAAACTGACCAGTGCCCTTACCGAGCATCGCGGTCACCGTCCCTGCCGAACCGACGTTGACCGTAACCAAATCGAGTGACCCATCAAGATTGAGATCGACCGCGAGCACCGGCTGAGGGGTGGTACCTCCGGTCGGCAGCACCACCGCAGCTTGGAAGGTACCGTCCCCGTTGCCGAGCATCACCCGCAGTGCACCACCATCGGGGTCACTAATGACCAAGTCCGCTTTGCTATCGCCGTTAAAGTCCGCCGCAACGACCCCATGTGGACCGGCACCAGCCGAAACGTAGCGAGCAATTTGAAACTTGCTGCCCAAATTTTGCAAAATAGCAATGGTGCTGTCGTCGTACAACGTCACTGCCAGGTCCGCCTTGCCGTCAGCATTGAAGTCCGCGCTACTGATCCCAAAGCTACCGGACGGCAAACCCAGAGAGCCGTTGCTACCAAACGTGCCATCGCCCTTCCCAAGGAGAAATCCGATGCCATTTGCTGCAAACGCGAAATAGGGCACCGCGATGTCGTATTTGCCGTCACCGTTGTAGTCCGTGTCAATGCAAAATTTTCTACCGTCGTGGGTGGTCTTAATTCAGGAGGGCTTATTCGCGCTGGATATCCTCGATTAAGCGTAGGTTTAAGTACGTTTAATCGCGCCACTGTGAGTCAGGGGCTAGGCTATCTGTCCGTGCGGAGAGGTTTAATGCCTGGATCGTTGAATGGCGACGAAGGCGTAGTGTAGGTGGGGTTTCCTCCGCGAGGACGAGCTTTCGACGCACCTTGGAGCGGTCACTCCACCAAGGGGAACCCTAGACATGAGCCATCGAACGGCTTCTGGTGGAGACAATCAGCAATCACGCAGGGCAAGCAGTGTCGGAGACAGAGCAAAGTCCTTCCGAACTGCCTTC
>CALLYL010000319.1 GCA_937859535.1 uncultured Myxococcales bacterium | reverse complement strand
GGGGTACGTCAGGAAGAATTTACCATGTTCAGTAATCTATCGTCGCACAAAGTGCGCAGACTTGCGATCATGGAGTCTTTCGGCAAGGGGGTCCGATCCTGCGGACGAGCGAGGTAGGCAGTGCGGTGTCCGAGCTTCGGACAGCATCCGGTATCCCGGACGACCGCAGCTCCCCTGTGTTGTGCGTTCCTGACGCAGAACATGTCAGTAGGCGTCTGGCACCTGTTGTGCTTGGCGGGGGCTGGTGCTCCCTTGTTCCGCAGCGCAGCGGCAGCAAATCGGTCATTCTGCCACTGCTCGGGGGCGCTACCAGCGTCGCGAGCCAGAAAAGACCCTGCTCCACCGCATCGTTCGCGAAAACCTGGCTACCTTCCTCGTCGAAGCGCAGGACCGCTATCCCAGCGGCGAGCTACCTGGCTTCATTCGCGCCGAGTTTGAGCGCTACTTGCGCTGCGGGCTGCTCTGCCACGGCTTTGCCCGTATTCGCTGTCCGACGTGCCACGATGAGCTGCTCGTGGCCTTCTCCTGCAAAAATCGAGGGCTCTGTCCATCGTGTGCCAGCCGGCGGATGGCCGACTTTGCAGCACACCTTCGGGACCGTGTACTTCCCGCCGTTGCGGTGCGGCAGTGGGTCTTGACTCTGCCGATGCAGCTCCGCTTTCTGATCGCTTGGCGACCCAAGCTCATTGGCTTGACTTTGACGTTGTTTCTGCGAGCACTGTTTGCTTGGCAGCGACGCTGCGCTCACCGGCAAGGCATCGCAAAACCGCTCTGCGGAGCCGTCACTTGCATTCAAAGATTTGGCTCATCCCTCAACTTAAACCTTCACTTCCACACGCTGGTACCTGACGGGGTATTTTCCGAGACTTCCGACGGAAATGTTCAGTTCCACCCGCTCCCTCCTCCCGCTGTGCCGGATCTGGAACGGATAGCCCGTCGCTTGATCCCCCGCTTGCTCAAGAAGCTCGCTACGGCGTCGGAGCAAAACGAAGCTGCAGACGGGATGAACCTGCTCACGCAGTACCTGCAGGCGCAGTCGCAAAGGACAGAGCCAGCGATGGAGCGCCCTCGCGGTTTGCGTATCTTCGCCGAAGGGTTCTCGCTCCATGCTGGGGTCTCCGTCACCGAACTGGACGGCGACGCGCTCGAGCGGCTTGCTCGCTACTGTGCTCGTCCGCCCCTGTCGCTTCATCGGATCGCGGTGGAGCCGGACGGCCAGATCCTCTATCGAGCCAAGCACAGCGCCCCTGGCACACCCAGGCGACTGCACTTATCAGCGACGCAGTTTCTCGGTCGCATCGCCGCGCTGATTCCTCCACCTCGCTCTCATTTGCTTCGCTACCACGGAGTGTTCGCGCCACACAGCAAACACCGGGCTCGCATCGTTCCCCAGTGCCCACGCGCAACGCCCGCGTCCTCCACCACAGCTCCTCATAGACCGTCGCGGTCACGTTCCCGTCTCGATTGGGCGTCGCTTCTGCGCCGTGTGTTCGCTCTCGATGTCCTTCATTGCGAGCGCTGCGGCGGTCGCCGCCACCTGCTCTCCATGATCACCGAGGCCAAGACCGCCCAGAAAATCCTTGCTCACCTCGGCCTGCCGACCCAGGCTCCCGCCCAATCGCCCGCCCGAGCGCCCCCACCCATCCCCGATTCAGCCGATTGGAGCGATCAAGCAGGGGTCGATCCAATCCCATCGAGCTGGTCCAGCTAAGCTCGCCCCCTTGCCGCACCGACATCTCCCGGCTCGCCAGCGAGCCCCCTGCCATCGGCCTATCCACCGACCCATCAGAGAAGAAATCACTTGTTATTTTCCCCACAGATCGGCGACAGTTTAGAGTAAACTGTCGCGTGTCGTCAGCGATCGATCTCTGATGCACGCCATGACTTCCCCGTCCATGGCACCCGAACCGCGTTTACTTTTCCTAACCTC
>CALLYL010000318.1 GCA_937859535.1 uncultured Myxococcales bacterium | reverse complement strand
CACGGCGGGCGGTTCCACCGGCGGACTCGTCATCGTGGTGGCGGGAGGAATCGACGTCGTCGGTGGTGTGACCGGTGCCGCACTCTGAGCCAGCGCATCGACCAGTCGACCCGCTGCTCGTGATACCGACTCCAGCAGTAGATCGTCGGAACACTCGGTGCAGCGCTCTTCGACGAGCAGCGGCTGTTCGGCGTCTAGGTCGTAGAGCCATAGTCGGACCAGATAGCTGCGGTCGTTGGGGAATATCTCGCCGCCTAGGATCCGTCGGGCCGAGAACGCTTTGCCCAGCCGCTGCAGACACGGCTGTTCGGTACAGAGCAGCTCTGCCGACTGTAGGTTTGGCGACAGAGCGGGCTCACCCATGCGCAGCAGGTGCTGGACCACCACCGAGCGAGCCTTGGTCGACGATTGACCTTCACGCTTTAACCCGAGTACCAGGATGAGCGGTGAGGCCTCGGCCGGCACCGCGCTCAGAAACAGCGAAAGGGCTAGCAAACACAACAAGCAGCGACGGAAAATCAGCGCTGGACGTGGCGGCTGCCTACGGAGGCCAACTCGAACATTGGGCAACATTTTGCCTAAAAGCAGACCAGTACAGCCGGTACGCTGTCAATCGACAAAACGGCAGTAGGCTTTCGGGATATGGCTCAGCGGAAAAAAGTGGCGATGGGTAGACAGGGGACCGAGTGGCGCGGGGTCTGTGCGCTGGCAGCAGGTCTGCTCGTGGTGGCTGCGATTGGCTGTGGGCCGACGTTTCCGCCGGCGTGGCTGCTGGAGGCGGAGCCGAGCGATGCGAGCGGCGTGTTCGATGTGGATGGCAAGCTGCGGGTGCTTGCGATTGTTGCGGAGCCGCCCGAAGCAGAGCCGGGGGCGCTGGTGTCGGTGTCTTCACTAATTGCCACGCATCCCCGCTTTGGGGAGGTCGTGCTCACCGGTGGTCAGCCGATTCATACGCTGTCTCCACGCGGTCTTTCGGTGCTGTATCGACTCTGTCTGTTGCCCGGGTCTGCGACATCGCCGCTGCCTTGTGGACTTCACCAGCAGTCTGTCGATTTTACAGAGCTACCGGTACAGAGTGATTTTTCGACGCAGCTTCGCATTCCTAGTGAGCTTGGGAGTCCCTCTGTCCTGCTTGTTACATTGATTGCTGCCGATGCGGCGTACTCCGGTGGAGCGACGGCCTGTGCAACCGCTGCTGCACAGAACGATGGAGTGTCGCCGATTCCCAATCACTGCGTGGTGGCGGTCAAGCGCATCAAGGTCCGTCGCGCTGCGGATTCCGCAGCCACTCCCAATCACAACCCACTCATCGGCCGAATTCTGTTAGGTGCGGATGAAGGTCGCTTGATGGATGTCGATTCGGGAGTCGCGATCTATCCCAAGCTGGGCGCGGATGTGGGTGATTCCGATCGTCCCAAGTGGCAACTGGTGATTGAGCGCGCCGCCGATGCGGAGGAGCAAGAACCCGATCCTCGTGATCTCTCTCGACAGCGCGCTGAGCTGCTCACTGCTTCTGTGTTTGTGAGTTCGGGAACACTCGAATCTGGACGGGGCAGCTTCATCGATTTGGGTTGTTCGGGGGACTGTCCGCAGCTTTCGCAAACCCAGTTTGGATGGCAACCACCGGCTGCGCTCTCCTCATCGCAAGTGTTGGAAGATCGAACGCATTTTGCGGTGGTTCTTCGTGATGATCGCGGTGGCGCGAGTTTCCGAACCGGGGTGGCTAGAGCGCGATAAAGAGGGTTCGTTAAGAGTCCTTCCTT
Source organism: uncultured Myxococcales bacterium (assembly GCA_937859535.1). Classification (GTDB taxonomy): domain Bacteria; phylum Myxococcota_A; class Polyangia; order Palsa-1104; family JAEUJZ01; genus JAEUKA01. The sequence goes on along the minus strand of CALLYL010000318.1, from coordinate 2,475 downwards.
CTGCATGGGTTCCCAAAAAACGTAGAAAATGTTTGTCGACGGTAAACGTCCGGATTCCTACAGGAATTTGTAGGCGATCGGCTGTGCAAAATTTCTATGGATTTGTTTGAAATTCGCAGGAACCCACGCCTTGCGTTTGTGTCTCTACATGCGAAGACGGACGATTCAGCAAAGAGTGAAGGAGAATTCCCATGACAACCTCGAAGAGCCTTCCTAAGAACGTTGCCAGTGAAGTGATGGGTTCGCAGATTGTGGCTCAGGCAGAGGATCCGAGCGGAGCCCGCGCCGTCGAGGTGTCTGCGGTATTTGATAACACCGTGCAACAGGTCCGGCACTTCGCGAATCCTCGCGCCGGTCGCATCTCGAAAATGACCAAAGGAGTGTTGACTCTATCAGCGCTATCGCTCGGTTCTGTGCTGACTCTTTTTGGTACCAGCTACGCGCAAGTGAGTGCCGAAAAGAACACCACAGAGAGCTCGCCAAAGCACACCCAGCAAAGCGACCGTACCAAGGAGCGTGCGCGGGACATCGCTGCGGGGACTCTGCTGATGCTGGGCGCTGCGGGTCTGGCGTACGGAATGCAAAGACTCAGCAGTGAGCAGGGCGAGAGCGAGTTTAGTGTGGGAACCGACCCCCGTGCTACTTACCAGGTCAGCACCGAAGGTCTTCCGTGCGAGCGATTCCCTCTCGTTCGCAGCAATGGCAGCTCGTTTGAGCTTCTGGTTTCGGAATCGATGAAGGGCAGTGTGACTCGCGATGGGAAAATGATGGAGCTGCATGAGTTCGCGCAGTCTGAAAAGGCAGTTCGCGATGCACAGATTGGCGGAACGTCGGTTTTGCAGATTCCGGAAGGAGTGCGCTTTGCCATCGAGCACGGCGGCAGTACGTTCCTGGTGCAGTCGGTCGTGAAGCCTCGCTACTATCCGGTGCCGCTGCGAATCGATTGGGCGACCCAGTCTTATACGGGCGCGGTGATGGCGGGGGCCGCAGCGTTTGTGGGACTGATGTTTGTGCTGCCTCCGGATGCGAAGTCGCTGTCGCTGGATGGTTTTGATGCGGGTCGATTGATCAAGCTGACGGCCAAGCCCGAGGTAGATGAGCGTCCGGATTGGCTCGATCCAAAGAAGAAGGTGGAGCAGCCTAAGCAGAACCCGGTGGCTTCCAGCAGCCGTCGTGCCCAAGCGGCGAATCCGGTGCGGAGTGAGCGGATCATGGTGTCGAAGAATCCGGGTCCGGTTGGTAAGAAGGAGCAGCAGATCATGGCGGCCAGCCTGGCGCAACAGAGTGGTATCGTGGCGCTCCTGCGCGGAGGTGCTCTGTCGACCATCACCCGGGACTCTGCACTGGGGAATGATGCAACGCAGGCGATGGACGGCTTGGTAGGAACGGACTCAGCCAACCCCTATGATTCCGGTGGACAGTTTGTAGCGACGGGACCGGGTGGTGGTGGTGGGGACGGAACGATCAACACGAGCGGACTCGGTCCGTTTGGTCCAGGAGGTCCGGGGGGACGAGGTGGTGCACCGCGTGGGCCGGCTCTGCGACAGCACAAAGTGGGAGGCCCTACGACCGAGGTAGGTCGGGTAGAAGTGAACACGGGCTCGATGGATCGGGAAGTGATCCGCCGGGTCATCCGCAGCCACATGCCCGAAGTGAAGTTCTGTTATGAGCGGGCGCTGATGTCCCAGAAAGAGCTGGCCGGTCGCGTGCAAGTGAAGTTCATGATCAATCCAGCGGGCAAGGTGCTAGCAAGCGTGGTGGAAGCCTCGACCCTTCACAACCAGAGCACCGAGCAGTGTGTCGCCGAGGCTGTGCGTCGCTGGGAGTTCCCCAAGCCGCCGAGCGGAATCGTCAGCGTGACCTATCCCTTCGTGTTCAAGCCCGCTGGTGAGTAGTTCTCCTCCTGACCCTGAGGGGATGCCGACACTCTGACACTGCGAATTGTGCTCGGAGTGCTCGGCGAGTGCTTGCCCGCACCACGCGCTTGGCCCACCATGGCGGCGCAATGCTTCCCGCCCACCGCATTCCCCCCGAAGTCACTTCAGCTTGTCGTCGTCTCCAGGAGGCTGGTTATGCCGCCTACGTCGTGGGCGGCGCGGTTCGTGACCTTCTGCGCTGTCCGGACGACGATACCGCCAAAGACTTTGACCTCACGACCTCTGCGACTCCCGACCAAGTGATCGCGATCTTTGGTCATCGCAAGGTCATCCCGACCGGCATCACTCATGGGACGGTCACCGTCCTATGTGATCGCGAAGGTGGCAAACCCCACCCCATCGAGATCACCACTTTTCGCGGTGAAGTTGGATTCACCGACGGAAGACGCCCCGATCGGATCGAGTTTATTACGGATCTGGTAGAGGATTTGCGGCGGCGCGATTTCACCGTCAACGCCATTGCATGGGATCCGGTGCAGCAGAGATTGGTCGATCCCTTCGACGGACAGGGTGATCTCGGGCGGCGGCTGATTCGTGC
>CALLYL010000317.1 GCA_937859535.1 uncultured Myxococcales bacterium | reverse complement strand
ACGCAGATTCGGATTGCGGACGGGAGCGTGTTGATCGTGCCGAATGCAGACTTGGTGGCAGCCCGCCTCGTCAATTTGTCAAACGATCAGGCGGTGCGCGCAGAGGTCAGACTCAGCGTGAGCGCGCTGCTCAACATCGATGAGCTGTCCCAGTTCTTGGAGCAGCAGACCGTTGTCGCAGCCGACGAATACCTGGTCCGCCCGGCACCTCGAGTACACCTGCTGACGGTGTCCGATAAGGTCGACTTGGCTCTCATCTTCTGGCTGACACGGCAGGCGGACGTGCCGCTGATGGAGGAGCGACTGCGTCGGATTGCCCTGCGCAAGCTACAAGAAATCGCCGCACAGAGCCCGCCTCAGCCACGTCCCGCATAGCACCTAGCCATGAGGAAGCGCCCGCTTGAGGATTTTGCCGGCGGGTGACAACGGCATCTCCTCGATGAAGCGAAGGCTCTTGGGGACTTTGTAGCGGGCCAGCTTGCTGCGCAGGAAGGCCAGCAGCTCTTCTTCCGTCGGTGTATCGCCGCTCTTGGCCACGACAAAGGCCCGCCCGACCTGTCCCCACTTTTCGTCGGGCACACCGATGACTGCGCACTGCTTGACCGCTGGGTGTTCATACAGAGCCCGCTCAATCTCAACCGGATAGACGTTCTCGCCCCCCGAGATGAACATGTCTTTTTTGCGGTCGACGATGAAGAAGAAGCCATCCTCATCGACTCGGGCCATGTCGCCGGTGTGAAACCATCCGTGTTGGTCAATGGCCCCTTGGGTCGCCGCTTGGTCCTCGAAATAACCCGAAAACATCGCCGGGCCTTTGAGGAGTAGTTCCCCCGCCTCTCCAGTCGGCAGATCTCGACCATCGTCATCGACCACCCGTGCGCCGACAAAGGCATTGGGTCGACCGATCGATCCGGCTTTGCTGTGCGCAAACTCCGCCCCCATGCTGAAGCAGCCCGGACCAAACTCGGTCATCCCGAATCCTTGCTTGAACGGGATGTCATGGATGCTGCGAAAGGCATGAATCAGCGGCACGGGCAGTGGAGCACCGCCACTGGTGACAAACCGCACCGAAGCAAACGAGGTCTTCGCAAAGCTCGGCGAGTCGAGCAGCATCTGATACTGCGTCGGCACACAGAAGAACATCGTGACCCGCTCAGCCTCGATGAGCCGCAGTAGCTCCGCTGCGTCCCACTTGCGCATCACGATGACCGTGCCGCCTGATAGCAGCAGGGGCAGCGCATAGACCAGCAACCCACCGGTATGAAACATCGGTGTGTGCACCACCGTGACGTCTCCGGGCACAAGCTCATGAATCATGGTCGTGAGCGCGTTGTGGGCGACCATGCGGTGCGAGATCATCGCCGCCTTCGGGAGTCCGGTGGTTCCACCGGTGCCGAGCAGACACAGGATGTCTTCACCACTTGGGCCTTCGCCTGCCGCAAACCACGCTGGGCCATCTTGGCTCGACTGCGTCACCACCGCTTCAAAAGACTCCGCACCATCGCCCGTTGTGGCTAAAGTTCCCGTGCGAAGGTAGGTGCTGAGCGTCGGATGATGGGTTCGCAGGTAGGACGCATGCTCAGCGTATTCGGGGCCATAGACGAACGCTTTCGGGCCAGTCTTGGCAACGACCTCGTGTAGCTCGCGGGGATGCAGGCGGTAGTTGTAGGGCGAAAAGATCGCCCCGAGCTTGGCGCACGCGAGCAGCAGATCGATGTACTCCACGCCGTTTTGGGCGAGCAGCCCCACCCGGTCACCCTTCACGACCCCCATTGAAGCCAAAAAATGCGCCAGCCGTGTGGCCCGGTGGTTGAGCGTCACATAGTCGAAGCGACCGCCATCCCCTCGCTCGACATCGACGATGGCTGTACGCGAGCCGAAGTACACCGCAGAGCGCGCTGCGTAGTCGACAGTCTGGGCGAAGCAGTCACGATACGCTGCGCCGGTCTGCGTGGTGGGTGCCGGGTGCGAAGGGTTCACAGGAGGACTCCTCATGAAAGGACAAGAGCGCCCACAGGCTACCAAACCGAACCGGTAGAGACCAAAGCCTGTGTGGACGCGACCCGCCGATTCGCCACGCAAACCCTACCCGGTGGGTCGTTCACCCAAAGCGAAGCGTTGACTGACCCAAGGCGAAGGGTCGCTTACCCAAAACGAAGCGTTGACTGACCCAAGGCGAAGGGTCGTTCACCCAAAGCGAAGCCTTGATCGACCCAAGGCCAAGGGTCGGTTACCCAAAACGAAGCGTTGACCGACCCAAGGCCAAGGGTCGGTTACCCAAAACGAAGCGTCGTTCACCCTGGGGGCCGCGTTGTAGACCTCATGCGCTGGGGCGGAGGGATTACACTTTTGCTGACGCGACCAGATCGGCTAAGATCGCGACTCCCCCTCTAGAAACTGAAGGGTAGGCAGGATTTATGCAGTACGCCCATCGTTTGGCGGGTCGACCTTGGCTGGCTCGGCTGGGTTTTGGCGCTCCGCTCGCAGCGCTGCTGGTTTCCGCCCTGTCACTGGGATTTGTGGCCTGCGGGCCCAAGCTGTCCGCAGTCAGCTCTGTGGCGAGCGTCGAGGTTGTGCGGACTCCCGTGGAACTCGAGGGTGCTTCCGGGCATCACGCAGTCAGCGGCGAAGAACGAGCCACCATCGGTCAGAAGATCACCGTCGCCGAGCATGCCCAGGCGCTGCTGCAACATGACGTAGGCGCTCGGCTGCTCCTAGACGGCGGCAGTGAGGTGCAAGTCACGGACAGCGGGATCAAGCTGAGCAAGGGACGTCTGTGGGTAGATGCCAAGGGCGGTGGCCGTGTCGAAGTGGTGGTCGGAGAATACAGACTGCTCGCTTCATCGGCTGGCTTCGAGGTGGCGGGGGGCGGGAGTCCTGCCCGTCTCACCGTAGTCCGTGGCGAGGTCGCCTACGTCGGGGCAAGTCGCGGGCTGGTCCATGCTGGCGAGCAGCTCGCACTCGAGGTGGGTGGGGTGCCCAAGCTGGCCCCAGTGGCACTGTGGGATGACTGGACGGGTGGCCTGGCGTGGCCTGATCCTCGGGTCGGGCGCGGGGCACCTGGTCTTGGTGAGGTTGGGGCACGTAAGCCTGGTAACTTGGGCGAAGCGCGTTTTCCTCTGTCGATGAATCGTCTAGAGGTGCGGGTTCGCGTCGAGGACGATCTGGCGATTACCACCGTTGAAGAGACGTTCTTTAACCCCGCCGATGCCACGCTGGAAGGCATCTTCCGGGTTCGGCTGCCAGAGGATGCAATCCTGTCGCGCTTTGCGATCGATCGCCGAGGTCGCTACGTCGATGGCTACGTCAAGGAACGCGAGACGGCGCGGCGCGATTATGAGTCGAAAGTGTACGAAGGATCGACCCACGATCCCGCACTGCTGGAATGGGAGGCTCCGGGGCAGTTCAAGGCTCGGCTGTACCCACTGCCACCGGGCTCGACGCGCAAGGTGTTGTACACCTATAGCCAGTGGTTGCCGTTTGGGGGTCCGGGGAACTCACTGCGAACCTATCGCTTCCCGATGGGAGCCGCAGCCGGTGCAGGGGCACCGATCATTCAAGAGCTGGACATCGAGGTGGATGCCAGCCGCTCGACGGCCACAGAGGTTCGTTCGGGTCTCGGGGCGGTGCTATCGGAAGACCACAAGCGGGTGGTGATGCAGCGAACCGACTACGTACCAAGCGCCGACCTGGTGGTGGAGCTGCTCGGTGCGAATCGGCCCGAAGATGTGGCTCGCGTCTATCGCGTGAGCCATGAAGACCCGCCGAGGCCCGGTGGTCACTCTGCGAAGGCGGAAGATGACTATGTGCTGATTCGGACGCTGCCGGCACCAGTGCCAACCGCGAGTGAGCGGGCACCGGTCGATCTGGCGCTGCTGGTGGATGTCTCGGCGGCGACCGATGCGACCCACTTGGCGATGGCGCGGACGCTGATCGAGTCGGTGCTGCGGCGGCTTGGCCCTGATGACCGCGTGGTGCTGCTTGGGGCGGATCTCGACGCGCATGCGCTTCTGACGAACCGCTCGGGCAAGAAAGAAAAACCAGCACTGCCGACCTGGATTGCGATGGGGAGTGAGACGTCGAACCAGCTCCTAGAACAGCTCGGGCGGGCGACGACCGGTGGCGCGACTGACCTTGGGCGAACCCTTGGCCAAGCCGCCGCGATGCTGGTGCCGAATCGGCTCGGCGCGGTGCTGTATGTGGGAGACGGCAAGCCAACGGTCGGAGAGCTATCTCTGCCGGCCTTGCGGGAGCGACTGGCCAGCCTGCCGCAGCCGCTTCGGATGTATGCCGTTGGTGTGGGCGACGAAGCCAACCTGGATCTGCTATCCGGTCTGTGTGATGCGAGCGCGGGCCAAGCGTTCCGCGTTGGTGACCGTAGCAGTGCCGCCGAGACTGCGCTGCGCGTGGTGACACACCTGAGCCGTCCAGCGGTGAGCAAGCTCCGCGTCGATGTCGGTAGCTCACTCGACCGGGTCTATCCGCGTGAGACGGTGGCGGTGCGTGCGGGTGAGCCGCTTTTGATCCTGGCGCGACTCAAGAAGCGCCTGCCGCAGACCATCACCATCGAAGGGGTGCAGCTTGGGCAGGCCTTCAAGCGGACCTATCGCCTAGAGGGACACAACATCGACAACACCTCGGATCTCCGGCTGCGCTGGTCGCAGGCTCGGCTGGGTCAGCTCCTAGAGGGCGGTGCCACCATCGAGGAAGTTGCTGAGCTGGGCGTTCGTCAGAACCTGATTACGCCCTATACCTCGTACTACGTGCCCAGTGAAGAAGAGGTGTCGTCACTGGAGCGGACGATTCCAGAGGTTCGGGCTGCGGGTTGTAGTGGTCGCTCTCCGATGTCGTTTAGCAAGAGCGAATCTGCCCCAGCCGCAACCGGGGCACCATCCCCGATTGTGGCGAGTGACGAAGCTCCGCCACCTCCACCGGCTGAGGGTGCGATGGGGGGCCGCAATCGTGCAATGAAGCAGGGTGAGAATGAGCGTCGCCGGGAAAAACGAGACACCAATGACGACGCCAAGGTGGCAATGGCCGATGAAGAGGCCAAGCCTTCGGCACCACCGGCCCCTGCGGCAGCTCCCAAAGCGTCCAGGCCACGGGATGTACCTGAGTTGGCGGCGATAGAGGCTCCTGCTCCGGAGAAGAAGAAGATGAGGCGGGCCGCCAACAAAGACAGCGACAAGCTGGCCCTAGATGGCGATGACTTCGGGTCTGCTGGCTTTGGTCTGATTGGCACGGGCAAAGGTGGCGGTGGCACCGGCGAAGGGACGATTGGGCTCGGCAACCTCGGTACGATTGGCCACGGCGCGGGAGGGGGCGGCTATGGAGCAAAGTCTGCTTCACTACGTGGACGCAAAGGCCTTGTGCCAGAAGTCGTGCCCGGGACCGCTGAAGTACGCGGTGCCCTCGACAAAGAGATCATTCGCCGGGTCATCCGTCGCCACCTCAACGAAATGAAGTTCTGCCAAGAGCGGGAGCTGGTGCGCGGGGGGCGTGCCACGGGTCGCATCGTCCTCCAGTTTACGATTGGCGGAGAGGGCGCTGTGCTGGCCAGTACCATTCAGAGCTCGACGGTGGGCAACCCAGCGATTGAGCAGTGCATCGCCCAAGCGGTGCGGCGCTGGGAGTTCCCCAAGCCTCGCGGCGGCGGGGTGGTGGTGGTGTCCTATCCGTTCATACTGCGGTCGAGTGGCGATGACTCGGGCGGAGGGGGCTATGCCGAAGCTCCGTCCATACCGGCTGTAGAGATTTCGACGCCAGACGTCACGGTACTGGTGGGAATCGTCACCCACCGGCCCAAGGGCTGCTCCGCTGCTTCCACGCAGCCGCTCGATGAGCGGAGACAACTGTGGAAAGAGCGACTTACGGGCGGTGTGCGCAAAGCGATGGAGGTTCTTCAGGATGCGGTGAGTGGCTGTGAGATCCGTCGCTGGTCCGAGAGACGTGAGCTGCTGCGACTGATGCTGCGCAACGTGGGTGGACCCCAAGGCATGGTCGAGCTGTATGGCAACTTGTCCGATGAACCCGATGATCAAGAGTATCTCCGCCATGCGATCCTCGGCGAGGTGCGCAGCCCGCGTGATCTGCGGGTGGTCTATGACGGACTTGGGCTCGGCGATGAAGAACGGGCGGTGCTGGCTCAGGAAGTGGTCGCCAAGGCCAAGTCGCTGCCTGAGCGGCTGACTCGGCTAGAGGAGCTGCTTGCGAAGTGGCCAGGTGACATCAAGCTGCGAATTTTGCGGATGGAAACCGAAGAGTCACTGGGCGAAGCCGAGTCGGCGCGACGCACGGCAGAGGAGATTCGTTCGGACCCGTATGCCGATGCGCAGGCGCGGACTTCCGTGGGTGAGCTGTTCGTTCGCTTGGGCGATGAAGTCGGTGCCCGGCGGGCCTTTTCGGAGATTGTCGAGTTTGCGCCGCAAGACCCACTGGCTCGGCGGCGGCTCGGGGACTTGTATCGGGCGCATGCCTGGTACGATGAAGCCTACCGTCAGTACGAGACGCTGCTGACACTTCAGCCGGGGGACAACTCGGTACTGATCCTGCTGGCTGCTGCTGCTGCGGGTTCCGGCAAGGTGGAAGAGGCGCTCGGACTTGAAAAGCGAGTCGTCGGCGATGCCGAGCCGGGCAGCGAGAGTGGACTCGCCAAGGTTGCGCTTCTGTGGTCGAGCCTGCGGCTGGCTGAGTTGCGAGATCAGGCGCGGGTGCTGAAAGGCAAGGACACGGCCGAGGAGCTGGCGCTGCTCGACCTGCGAGCCCGGCAAAGTGGGATCGAGGGGCTGTATCGTCCGGTGCGCGTGCTGCTGACCTGGGCTCACCCTGAGGCGGATCTGGATCTACGGGTGGCTGCGCCGGGTGAGTCGGCAGGGCCGGCGATGGATTTGGCTCCGCAGTTTGGGCTGCTGGGCTGGCATAGCCACAAGGATGCCACCCCACTCGGGGAGTACTCCGTCGAGGTGCGTCGTCAAGACCGGGCGCGAGCGATTGGCTACGACGTGGTGCTGACGGTGATTGTGGGTGAGGGTCAGAAGGACGAGAGGCTGCTGAGCAGCAAGTTCAAGATGGCCGGCGAGCTGGACTCGCGTCGGTTCCTGCTCCGTGATGGACGGCTGCTGCCACAGTAAGAGGTCGCCATGGATATGCTTCGATTGAACTGCAAAGACATGATGGGCCTCGGGCGGCTCGTAACGGAGCGGCTCTTCATATGGGCAGCTACGACAGTGATGATGGTCGGGGCCTGCACCAAGCCAACCCCACCGCAGCCCACCGTGGCTTCGGTAGAGGCGAGCCGCGATGGTGCGACGATCAAGCGGGCAAAGGTGACGCTGCCGATCGGTCGGAACCAGCGACTGGAAGCGGGTAGCGAGGTGACTACGCCTGCGGGGGTGCGCGCCTCTCTGTATCTGGATGCCGGAGCGTGGGTGCTTCTCGACCAAGGCAGCGCGCTGGCTCTGCTAGACAAGGGGCTAGAGGTCAAAAGTGGCCGTGCCTGGGTCGATGCTCGCGTCGGGACGGATGTTCCGATCATGGTGGCGGGGGTGTCGCTGGCGGCCCAGCGGGCTGGCCTAGCGGTGACCATCACAGACGGTGGTGCGAAGATCTACTGTGCCAGCGGTCAGGTGGCATGGAAGTCGGGAGAGAAGTCAGGTCGCTTGGAGTCGGGTCTGACGCTGCTGGTCAGCGGGAGCGAAGCGAAGCAGACGGCGCAAGCGTTGTGGGATGACTTCACGTTGGGCTTGGCGGAGCCGGGACCACTGCGGGCGCTGGAGCCAGCCGGTGTGGGACAGCTCACGGCGCGACCGGCGACGGGGCTTGGCACGGCCCGGACCCCGCTCATCGTTCGAGCGCATGACGTAAACGTCACCGTTGATGGGGACTTGGCGACGACGACGGTTGAGCAGACGTTCTTTAACCCACGTTCGGAGTATCTCGAAGGCCTGTATACGGTGCGCCTGCCGGAGTCGGCGATTCTGGAGCACTTCTCGGTCGCCGAAGGGGACCAAGCACCTCGTCGTGGCACGGTGCTACCGATGGACCGTCAGGGCAGCGGCGTATCCGGCTTCACGGCCAACCTGGAGTGGGCGGGTGCGGGCCGCTACCGAGGGCTCGTGCGCAACATTGCGCCCGGCAAGGTGCGGCGGGTGGTGCTGCGGTACCGCGAGTGGCTGCCACATATCCCGTACTCAGACGCAGTCCGAAGAACGTATGTCTATCCGATGGGCCAGAGCGCCCAGATGCAAGCGGGCTCGCTGTCGAACCTGGGTGAGTTTTCGCTGACGGTGGACGTGGCTCGAGCGCAGGCTTCGGCACTGCAAGCCGGGATGGGGGCCCAGATTGACGGTGCAGTCGTGACGCTGCGGCGCAGTGACTTCAAGCCGTCCTCGGACTTTGTGCTGGATCTGATAGATGGCAAAGAGCGGGTAAGCGAGCGGCTGATTGGCTTCCGAGGGGACGAGCTGGACGGGCAGCGCTATCTACTGATTCAGCCGGTGCCAACGCCGGGCAAGCCACCCAAGGGTCTTGATGTGGTGCTGCTGGTGGATGTCTCGGCGGGAACCGATGAGGCGCGGCTGAGCTTGGCCAAGAGCGCGGCGCAAGCGGTGCTCAAGCGTCTGACGCCGGAAGATCGAGTGGCGGTGGTAGCGGCTTCGCTCGGCTCGGCGACGCTTGGCAGCGAAGCGATGGCAGCGGCGACCAAAGAACGAATCGAGCAGCTCGATGCGCAGCTTAGCAAGCAGACCCCAGGTGGCGCGACCAACCTCCAAGGTGCGTTTCAGCGAGCGGTGGAGCTGCTGCCGCGTGGCCAAGGTGCGGTCATCTACATTGGAGATGGTCGTCCAACGGTGGGCGCGCTGACCCCGCGTGAGCTACGTGAACACCTCCAGCGCCTGGGCGAGCTGCCCCGCTTCTTTGCGGCGGCGGTGGGTAGTGATGCCAACGTGACGCTGTTGGAGTCGCTGTGTCACTCTGGGGTTCGCTCGGGAGTGGTGCGGATAGAGGATGCTCCGGATGCCTCGCGGGCGGCTCTGTCTCTGCTGGAGAGAGTGGCCCAGCCGAGTCTGACCGGCGTTCGGGTGGAGCTAGGTGAAGGCGCGGATGTGGTCTATCCCGATGAGCCAGTGACGATCGAGAGCGGCGATTCTCTGACTGTGGTGGCCCGGCTGCGCGCCGACCGAAGCATGCCGCAGAAACTGACGGTGCGAGGTCTGCGCGATGGCCAGCCGTTTGTCGAGCAGCATGACGTAACGGTACGCTCGATTGATGATGGCGGTGATCTGGCGCGACGCTGGGCGCTGCTGAGAATGCAGGGGCTCTTGGAACGGGCTTCGGGCAAAGAGGCGATTCTCGACATTGGGAAGCGGTTCCAGGTGGTGACTCCATGGACCGCCATCGTGGTGGAGCCGTCGGGCGGGGAGACCTATCGACCGCTGGTGGGCGAGCTAGAAGCCGGTCAGTTTGTGCCGCCGTCTCTGCGGGGCCAAGCACCGCAGGACGCGGCGATGGTGCTGGAGGCGGGGGTTTCGACGCAGAGCGTTCGTACGGTGAGCGTCAACGAAATGTACGTGCGCGCACTTACTGGTCAGAGCAGTGCTGCCAGGCTGTGCTACGAGCGGCGGGCGGCGGGCAACCCTGGGCTGTCGGGTCGCGTCGAGCTAAAGGTCAAGCTCGGCCTCGATGGGCTACCCAAAGACGTCAAGGTCACTTCTTCGACGCTGCGCTCCAAAGAGATCGACTCGTGCATCGAGCGGGCGCTGATGGCGGTGAAGCTGCCAGCGGCTCCGGATGGCAAGCCGCATGACGTCGACTACGCGCTCCAGCTTACCCAGCGTGAGCATGACGATGGGCCTCAGAGGTGTAGTGCAGCCTCGCGGGCCTATCTACAGGTGCGACGGTCGCTGTGGCGGGAACGATTGACCAGTCATCCCGGCGTGGAAGGTGGCATGACGGTGTTCAGAGAGGCCGAGGCGCGCTGTGAGCTAAAGACCTGGCTGGATCGACGGGCACTGATTGACATTCTGCGCGTCCACGTCGGTGCCACTGCGCAGCAAGTCGATCTGTACCATCGCTTCGATGACAGCGACCACTCCCAAGAGGTTCAGTCGCATCTGCGGCGCGAGATCCTGCGGGCGGTGCGGACTGAGGCGGACATTCGGGCGGCTCAGAGTGGGCTGGCGCTGGATGGCGGAGTCGATCAGGCGCTGCTCGCCCAAGAGTTAAAGAAGGCCAAGACGATCGAGGAGCAGCTTGCGGTGGTGCGGCGGTTTTTGGCGCTGCTGCCGGACTCCCTGTCACTCAAGCTGAAGCTGTTGGCATTGGTGGAAGAGGCGAGCGCGGCCAAGGGTTTGGCTGCGGCTGGCAAGCAGGCGCTGTTTTCCGAAGCGAACCGGTTGATTGAGTCGCTGCGCATCGATCCCGGTGCCGATGCAGCGGTTCGGCAGGCGGTCGGTGAGTACCTGATTCGTCGTGGAGAAGGTGCGGAAGGGGCCCGGGCGCTGTCAGAGATTGTCGAGTTTGCCCCGTTCGATCCATGGGGTCGGCGGCGGCTTGGGGATCTCTATCGTGCGCACGGATTTTCTGATGCGGCCTACCGGGAATACCAGGGTCTAAGCTGGCTTTTGCCCCAAGATGAGGGGGTGATGCTGCTGCTCGCTGATGCTGCGGCGGCCGTGGGCCGTACCGATGAAGCACTGCGGTTGACCAGTCGCGTGGCCGAGGCGGTGGGGGCTCAGAAGACGCAGAAGGGGGCACCGGCGTGGGCGCGGGCGCTGTATGCGGTGAGGCTGGCTCGTCTGATCAGCGAAGCGGGCAAAAAGGGCGACCAAAACTTGCTGGGACAGCTTCGAGTGCGGGGTCGGAGTGACGGAATCGCGGGCTATGCGGGCAAGCTCCTGATCGCGGTGACTTGGTCGCATCCAGACGCGAAGCTGGAGCTACAGATCACGCCACCCGGTCGAGGGAATGAGCCACAGCGGGCCGGAATCCTCGGTGGTGAGGTGGGGATTGAGGCGCAGCGCTATGATCGTACGGATCCGGGCGAGTGGCGGATTCGGGTGGTCAAGCCGAGTGGCGAAGCCAGCGCAGGCGAATACCAGGGCGAGCTGACGGTGCTGCAGAGCGCCGGGACATCGGAGGAGCTGGTGCTACGGCAAGCGCTATCGCTGAGCGCGGCCAACGGTGCGACGCGGGAGTTTGTGCTGCGTGGCAAAGAGCTGAGCCCAGCCAAGCAAACGGGCGGGAAGTAGCGTCCGTCGGGTCGGGCCGTGGGGTGGGTCTCTTGGGGTGACGGCCGCTCGGTCAGCGACCGTCCGGCCGTGAGTGCGTAGTCTATCGAGGCTTGGGAGTGTTCGGACCCAGTGCCGACAGAATCTGTGTGATTTTGTCTCCCATCACTTGAACGTGCGGCATGAAGTTCATCGTGATGTGATTGCCGGGGATGTGGTGGACTGCGCTGCCTGGCCGGGCGAGTCGAATCCACGGCAGATCCTCGCTGTCGCTGGAGCCGTCTGTTTGCTCGAGCGCCGCAAACAAGGTGAGCTTGCAAGCGATCGGCTGCGGTTGATAGCGAGCGAGCGCGTTCAAGTTGATGCGCGACAGCTTGAGGATCTGCTGCGCCTCCGCGAGCGAGACACTGGGAAACAGCTTGTTGGCCTTCTTGGCTCGCTCTACGAAGTAGCGAATCTGTTCGTCCGGTAGGAGCTGTTTGAGATCATCGAGACCATCGGGAATGTTGACTGCAACCTTGAGCAGATAGGCCAGTACCTCGGAGTCTTCCAGCTCGTGTTTGGGGAGCTTGGCCGGATCGGCGGTATCAATCAGGAACAGACCATCAATCTGCTGACCGGCCCGTAGCAGGTTCTGGGCGATCTCATAGGCGAGTGCACCACCGAAGGAGGCCCCCCCTAGTAGATAGGGGCCGTTTGGCTGCCGCTTGCGAATCTGGGCGGTATAGTGCTTTCCCATCTTCTCGATGGTATCCAGTGGTTCGATCTGTTGATCGAGTGGCTCCGCTTCGACGCCGTAGATCTCTTGCGGGGCACTGGTGGCGAGCGCGAGAGCCAAGTAGTTGTAGACGTGACCACCTGCCGGATGGACCATAAACATCGGTCGGTCGGGGTCTCCTTCTTTGATGCGTACCAAGCAGCGCGGCAACGCACTCTGTGGCGCTTTGATCTCTGGCTTGGTCGCTTTGGCGCGGGTGATGATCTCGGCCAGACCGGAGATGGTGGGACTCTCTAACAAGCTGTGCGGAGACAGATCCACTCCCACTGCATCGCGCAAGCGCGCCGTGAGCTGGACCGCAAGCAGAGAATCTCCTCCGATGTCAAAGAAGTTGTCGTGAATACCGATCAGCTTGATGCGGAAGAACTTCTCCCAGATGCCGCAGATGGTTCCTTCCAAATCACTGCGCGGTGGCACGTAGGCTGTCCCGGTGGCTGGCCGAGCCTGTCCTTCGGTCGTCGATTGTTCTGGCATTCCGTCCGGTTCATGTAGCTCGGGGTCGCCGCTGCTTTGCATTCGCGAGTCCAAGCTGCGCATCGACACCACCACCTGGGCCGCATGGCCAGCCAGTACCCTGCGGAATACGTCCAAGCCTTCGGAGCTAAGGAGTCCTTCGCTGAGCACCGGACGCCGTGCCGTGGCATCCGTGTCTCCGTGCATCATCGACAGCGGTAGCTGCATTTCGACCGAAGCGCTGGCATTGCGCTTGGGAAGATTGATCACGACTTTGCCGATGTGCTTGGCCCGCGCCAGCAGATCCATGGCCTCATCCAGCCGACGCAGAGAGTAAGCTTGGCACGGCAGTGGACGGAAGACTCCTTCGCCGAGTAGTTGCAGAATCTCTGAGAACATGTCCTGGTAGCCAGGGGTTCCTGGATACAAGTTGACCACAAACAGAGCGGCACCCTTTTCCAACAGCGAGAGCGGAATTGGCGTGTTGGCCAGGACATCACGTCGGCCGATCTCTAGGAATCGCCCGAACGGTGCCAGGACCGACAGACTCTTGGGAATGAACTCGCCAGCCAGGGAGTTCAGTACGACATCAACGCCAGAGCCACCAGTCTCCTCCATGATCTGTTCGGCGAATGCCACAGAACGGGAGTCATAGACGTGTTTGATTCCCAACTGAGTCAGAAACGCTCTCTTTCGTGCACTACCAGCGGTGGCAAAGATTTCTGCGCCAATCCACTGCGCAACTTGGATTGCTGCAAGTCCGACTCCTCCGGTTGCGGCGTGAATGAGCACCGATTCACCGGCTTGGAGTCGTCCCAGTCGGTGCAGTCCGTAATACGCCGTTAGATAGGCGATCCCCAGGCTGGCCGCTTGTTCCCAGGACAGGTGCGCGGGCTTGGGAAACACAGAGGAGGCTTGGACGGTAACCATGGCGCTCAGGCACGGTCCCTCTGTCGCGATCACCTCCATTCCCGGAGTCAGTCCTACGACATCGGGACCGACATCAAGGACGACACCTGCGCACTCCAGACCAAACGTAATCCCAGTGCTCGGAGCAGGAATGATGCCGAGAGCTTGCAGCACCTCCTTGAAGTTGAGAGCGACTGAGTGAACTTCGATCTCGACTTCGCCGAAGCCAGGTGGTCGACGGCTGGCCGGTTTTACCCCAAGTGTCTCGAACATCCCGGGCTTGTCCAGGGTGATCGAAAAGTTGGTCCAATCCAAAAACGGTCCGTCAGGTCCATTCTGTGGGAGCTTCATGGCGACACCTTCACCAGCACGTAGTCTTCCACTTCAACCAGCACACAGCCGTCTGTGTCCATGATCGTGACGTGGATGTGCATCCTCTCTCGGCCACCTTCGCTGATCTGCTCGAAGGCAGCGTAGCTGTAGACGCAGCTTAGGAGCGGTCTGAGTACACGGATTTTTCGATAGGTAAACGGCAGATAGTGAATCGGACTTCGGGTCGCGACAAAGCCGGTTGCAGAGTCGAGAATGGCCGGGTGTAGCATGAAGACATCGAGATCCGATTCCAGGGTTCTTGGGTGCTGGATGAGAGCCAGTCCTCTTCCTCGACCAAACCTTGCTTGCAGCAAGTTGTTCCAGCGCGGACCAAACTCCATCGGCCTCTGTTTGGTCGTCATGGTTTGCTCGGCCAAGTTGAGCTGCTGGGGCGTGTCGTGAACCAGTCGCTCAATGTCATGGCGGACCATCGTCGGTGTGGGAATCGTCGCGATTCGTCCGCTGGCGTGGGTCTGCCAGCCTCGCTCCGGTGAGGGACGACTCTCGATGGTAAACTCGCACTCATCGCCCTTTCCGGTGGGTCGTAGGATGGTGCGTACTTCCGGTTCGGCGTCTTCTGCTGCAATCAGCGGAGAACGGAAAGAGACATCGCGTAGCTCCACTGCGGCCACGGTGGCCAAGTGTGCTTCAAATGCTGCTCGCGCCAGCTCTAGGTAGGCTGTGCCAGGAAGCGTCGGTTTTCCCGCAACACGATGTTCCGTGAGCACCCAGCGCTTGTTGCCCGCCAGACGGGTGGCATAGATTTCTGCGCCGCTTTCATCGACCATGAAGCGATCGAAGAGAGGATGTGCCAGCTCGCGATACTGCGATGCCGATGCCGTTTGGTGAGCAGCCGCCTGCGGGTCGGTCTGACCTCGGGCACGAGCGGAATCGACAGCCATACCGACCTCCCGCCAGGCATCCCAGTTGATCGATGCCGTGAGTCCTCGGCTGTGCAGTGAGCGATGATGTGCGAAGGCGTCTAGGAAGGCATTGGCTGCACTGTAATCGGCCTGGCCGAAGCCCCCCACGACCGAGTTCAGAGAGGAACAGAGGATGAAAAAGTCTAGGTCACGCTGCTGGAAGATTTGATCGAGCACCAGCGTTCCCATCACTTTCGGTGCAAGGACGGCCTCTGCAGATTCGCGAGTACGGCGCTGGATTACGCCACCTCCCGGTACTCCAGCGGAATGAATCACCCCTCGGATGGGACCAAAGCGTGACACCGCGCCATCCACTGCGAGACGCATCGCCTCCAGATCGGTGACGTCTGCACAGACCACCATGACCTCTGCGCCCAGTCGTTGCAGGTTTTCAAGCTTGTGGAAGCGCTGCTTGATCTCATGGTCGTTGGCATCACTGGGTTCTGGTGTACGCAATCCTGGCCACTGGCTGGAGCCGCGAACCGGGTTCTTCGAGCTGGACCGGGCACTCCGCTTGTTGGCACCCTCAAGCTGCCCGGCCAGTCCGGTCCGACTGATGAGCAAAAGCTTGGCCTTGTAGCTGCGCGCCAAGTACTCTGCCAAGATCATGCCGATGCCACCGAGTCCACCCGTGATGAGGTATGTTCCACCCTGGCGAAGACGTGGGGGTTCGCCTGTAGGTTTGGGAATCCGCATCGCTCGGTACTGCAGGACATAGCGCAGCAGCCCACGATAGGCTACGGTCGGATCTACCGAGGTAGAACTTAGCTCGGCAGTGATGCGCTCCGACACGGACTCCTGATCGTTTGGTGTGAGCTGATCGAGCGCCAGATCGATGTGGCGGCAGGTCATGTTGCGATATTCCTGCGGAATGACCTTGCACGGACCGGTGACCAAAGCACGATCAGGACGGACGTGTTGATCGTCGCTGAGCACTTTGTACGCAGCGCTCGTCACCACATCCATTCGTAGCGACTCCGTTTGGATCTGAGAGCCGAGTGCACGTGCCAGCTTGGTCAGGCTGAAGAACGCCAGGTTCTGTGCCTGCGCGATGCTTCGTACGGAGGGGGATTCACCATCTGCGCCGATGTTCCAAAGATGGACAATACGACGTGGACTCTTGCCGACCCGCGTAAGCTCCTCGACGATCCGTGAATAGGAGTCCTCAGAGCCAGGATCAATCGTGTAGTCATCCAGGTGATCATGCGCAAAGTCTGTGCCGATGCGGACCGTGGTCACGGCTTGTCCTTGCTGCCGCAGCCGACGTGCGATGTTCAGGCACAGCGGGTGATCGTTGATCAGAAGCAGCCAGCTCTGTTGCTCACGCAGTGGCACTGCTTGGAGCTGCTCGGTGTGCCGCCAGGTTGGTTGATACAGAGCCGAGTCGACCTCCGCCCCTTTGGGAGTCGGCGTGCTTTTCAGCTTGGGAGCACCCATGATCTCGACCGCACGGTGTACCGGATCGATCCAGAATCGCTCTCTTTCAAACGGATAGGTGGGCAGTCTGACCCGCTGACGGCGTTCGTTCTTGTAGAGCGATTTCCACTGCACCGTACAGCCTGCAAGCCACAGTTTTCCCAGTGCATGCAGCATGCAGAATGTGTCCGATTGAGTTCCGTCCGGTCCGCGCAGAGAAGACACAATGACACGCTTGGCGGTTGGATCGGGGTGCTGCTTGGCCAAGATGCTGAGCGTCGATCCGGGACCAATTTCCAGTAGCACCCGGTCGGGCTCCTGTAGCACAAACTCTAGGCCCGGAGAAAAGCGCACCTCTTGGCGAATCTGCCTGGCGTAGTAGTTCGGATCGGTGGCTTCTTCGGCGGTGATCCAGCGTCCGGTCACGTTCGAGATGTAGCGAAGCTGTGGTGGGTGGAGCTTGATTCTGCGCACTCGTTCGATGAACGGTTGGAGCATCGGGTCCATCATCGCCGAGTGGAAAGCATGTGAGGTCTGGAGCCGCCGACCTCTTAAGTTGTCGGCGCTCAGTCGCTGTTCCAGTGCGATGACCGCAGGCTCTGGACCTGCGACCACACAATGGGAAGGACCGTTGACTGCGGACAGAGACAGCGAAGGAGTGAGCATTGCCCGCACCTGCTCCTCTGGCAGCGGCACCGCCAGCATCGAGCCCGGTGGCATCTTCTGCATCAGGGCACCGCGCTGCACGACCAGCGTGGTGGCATCAGCCAGCGACATAACGCCTGCCAGACACGCCGCCACCAGCTCTCCCAGTGAGTGTCCGATCATCGCGACCGGCTGGATCCCAAGATCCATCCAGAACTTCGCCAGCGAGTACTCGATGGCAAACAGGGCAGGCTGGGTGATCGAGGTTTGGACGAGCTGCTGCGTTGCCTGCTCCTTCTGGGAATCAGCGGGGAATAGAATCTGTCGCAGATCACAGGGTAGCTGGGGCCGAAAGTGATCGCAGCAGAGGTCAAGCTGCTTGCGAAACAGTGGCTCTCGTTCGTACAGCTCGCGACACATATTGACGTACTGCGAGCCCTGTCCCGAAAACATAAACACCACACCCGGCGCACTGCTCGGTGCCTCTGCGGATAGCATGCGCTTCGGATCTTGGCTGTGGAGTGCGGCGAGCGTGTCCGTCGGATCACTCCCTACCACGAAGCGGCGATGGGTCATCCCACGTCGTCCGAGCTGGAGGGTGTAGCCGACATCCGCGAGCGACACATCGCTGTGCGCTTCCAGATGGGAGCTCAAGTTGCGGGTCATGCTCTCCAGTGCGGTGCGGCTGCGTGCGGAGAGCAGCAGTATTTGCCACGGGCGACCTGGATCGGGCTTGGAATCGGGTTGAGAGGGTGGTGCCAGGTTGGGTGGTTCTTCCAGTACGACGTGCGCGTTTGTCCCACCGATTCCGAACGAGCTGACGCCAGCTCTTCGTGGGGTCTCCGATTTTGGCCAAGGCCGCAGTGTGGTGTTCACAAAGAACGGACTAGAGACAAAGTCGATCTCGGGATTGGGAGTCTCAAAGTGTAGGCTGGGCGGAATCTGTCCATGGTGGACGGCCTGTGCTGCCTTGATGAGTCCCGCGATTCCTGCTGCGGTTTCCAGGTGTCCTACGTTCGATTTGACGGAACCCAGTGCGCAGTAGCCGGTTCGCTTGGTGCTGGCCCGAAACGCTTGGGAAAGTGCTGCCACTTCGATCGGATCACCAACGGGAGTGCCGGTGCCGTGGGCTTCGACCATTCCGATGGTGTCGGCATCGATCTCGGCCATTTCTAGCGCTTGGGTGATGCAGTCGGCTTGACCGTGTACGCTTGGTGCGGTGTAACCCACCTTATCGGCACCATCGTTGTTGATCGCCCAGCCGCGAATGACCGCCACGACTTGATCGCGGTCGCGCACCGCATCCTCGAGTCGTTTGAGCATGACCACCCCGAGTCCGCTGCTGGTCAGCGTTCCCTTGGAATTGGCATCAAAAGCGCGGCAGTGTC
>CALLYL010000316.1 GCA_937859535.1 uncultured Myxococcales bacterium | reverse complement strand
GATCGCCAAGGCGGAAAAGCCTGCGAAGACCGACAAGCCCGCGAAGGCGGAACCGGCTGCGAAGGCGGAGCCTGCGGCCAAGCCCGAAAAGACCGAGAAACCACCAGCCAAGTCCAAGAAGGACGAGAGCTGGATTGACCCGTTTGCACAGTAACGAGCTATTTGGGAAGCCCGAAGGGAGCAAGATGCGCAAGAAAACTCTCCTCTCAGCCACGGCGGTTGCCCTGCTGGCGATGTCCTTTCCCGTCCACAGCGAATGGCTGGAGGTAATCGGTTGTCGTCAGGCGTTTGGTCAGGAAGAAGATCCTGAGATCACCGCTGAGGCGAAGAAGCACTACAAGCTCGGCCAGGACGCTTACACCGAGGGCAAGTACGACCTGGCGATCAAGGAACTCAAGCGCGCATACGTGCTCAAGCGCATCCCGGCGATCTTGGTCAACATCGCGATGACCTATCGCAAAACAAAGGACTATGAGATGGCCATCTACTTCTATAAGAAGTTTTTGGCTGAGGTTCCTGCTGATGAGAAGCAGCGCGCCAGCATTGAGACGGCCATTGGCGAAGTGGAGAAAGAACGGACTGCGGCGAGTCAGCCCCAGCAGCTTGCACCCGCCAAGCCGGCCGTTGAGCTAGCGAAGCCTGCGGTGGAAGCGGCCAAGCCGGCCGTCGAAGCGGCGAAGGCGGCAGATCCGGTGAAGTCGGCGGTCGAAGCTGCAAAGCCCGTCGACATCGCCAAACCGGTGGGGGAAGTCGCGAAACCGGTGGCTGAGGCTGCTGGCGCTGAATCGGTGACGCAAGCTCAACCGGTGGCGGCCCCCGAAAAGGCGGCCAACGAGTGGGCGCATACCCCGGTCGACGCGGCACCTCCGGGTCAACCCGTCGACATTCGCGTCCAGATGCCGGTCATGAAGGGCGTCAAGGTCAAGGTCTACTTCCGCAAGGAAGGTCAGGCGAACTTCGACAGCCTGGAACTGAAGCGGCGCGGTAACGAAAAGGTCGCTCGCATTCCGGGGGATGTGGCGCAGGGCAAGGCGTTCCAGTACTACATCGAAGCCAAAGATCCGGCGGGAACCGTCATCAAGTCGATTGGCAACGAGCTGAGCCCAAACCTGGTGCTGATGGATCCGACGGTACGTCCTCAGATGATCGGTGCCGAGCTACAGGCTGACGGGGCCGATGATGAGGAAGTCGCCAAGCGGACGAAGACGGGGCCGACTCGTGACATCGAAAACGAGCAAGCGACCTTCGATCTTGGCTCGCAAGAGAAGGCGATGGCGAAGCTTCGTCAGCAGATGCGGGACAAGTCGAAGGGCGGCGGCAAGTCGGGCAAGCCGCTTCTCGGTCCAATGGGCTGGGGTGGTGCGGTGGCGACGGTCCTTGGCCTTGGCGGACTCGGCGCTGGCTTGGGGCTGCTCGGAATGGCGGCGTCGAATGCTTCGCTGGTGAGTGGCGACTCGGCGTGCGAAGTGAAGGTGAAAGTGAACGGCGTGGCGCAGTGTCCGCACTTTGGCCCGAACGAAGATCCGACGCTGTCTCGGACGCTCAAGCCCGCGACGTCGGAATATGAGCGCAAGGGACTGCTGTACGACAAGGTTGGCACGGCGGTTACGACGGTGGGCGGGGTGGTATTGGCCGGCGGTGCGGCACTTTTGACCTATGACCTGATCAAGCGCTACGGCAAGGAAAAGCCGGTGGCACCCAAGACCCGCAAGGTCAAGAAAGTCATCGAGGTCGAGGAGCCCGCCACGTCGTGGCTGATCGCTCCAGTCGTGAGCCCCGGCACCATCGGCGTGGTCTCGCTCTTTAACTACTAGGGTTTCGGGAGGGTTTACATGCGTCTGTCGAAGATTCTTACCGTCGCGCTGCTCTTTTCGGCGGCCTGCTATAAGCCGAACTACAGCAGCGATGAAGACCTGGGGAAGGCCTTTCGCTGCTACGCCACGGATCGTCCGGCGTGCCCCGGTAGTTTGGTGTGCTGCGTCGGTGCACTCTGCGGAGATTCGCTGATTGACCCGGTGACGGGGGGACCAGTCAAAGACAATAGCGGCAATCCACTGGAGGGTTCGTGTGTTCCTCCACGGGCTCCAGAGGATCTGAGCTTGACCCCAGCGTCCTACTGGGACTTTGGGATCAAGGGCAGTTACTGGACTGGTGCGGTCAATGATCCATTGCTGTCGGGGAAGGATCCGGACACCGGCAAGTGGCGTTGTGCGCGCAAGCTCGAGCCGAACGACATGCCAGGCGAAGAAGTCGGTTTGGGTTCCCAACTGCCCATCGATCCGAATCCGACACCCGGCACTGCTTATGAGATCTGCCCGGATGAGAGTGCTCCGGATCTGCCCGATGTCGACGTGTTCAAGTTCAAGCTTCCCACGCCGACCAAAGTGATGGTCCGCATCACGTACAAGGTCACCTACGGCGATCTCGATGTGGCGTTGTTCCGCATGGCGAAGGATGACACGGGAGTTGATCGTCCTCAGCGAGTGGTGGCTGACCTAACGGCGGTGGACAATGGCTGCCTCGAGGTGCCGAACCTTCCCGCAGGCGGGCCGTACTACGTCGTCGTGCGTGGCACGAACTCTCCAGAGAAGCCATCGAAGTACTCGATGAACCAGTACAACATCCGCGTCTATGGCGTGTCGACCCCGGCTGGCGACTCGTGTACCGCGAAAAAGGACGGCGGCGTCTAAGCTCTCAGTCCGGCCATCCCGAACCTCCTCAGAAAACCAGTAACACCGAGGGATGCGACTCTCTCGGCGGTGAGCATGATGACGATGCAGACCTCCCCGCGTCGGGCGATGACGCTTACGCAAAAGATATTGGCCGCGCACGCGATGGGGCTGTCGCGGCCTTGGGTGCAGGCTGGCGACATCCTGAGGGTGCGCGTCGACTGGACCATTGCCAGTGAGTTGGCGTGGAACGGGATGGACAAGACCTACGAGGCCCTGGGTCGTCCACCGCTCCACAATCCAGACCGGTTCTTTTTGGCGGTCGATCACACGGTGGATCCGACGACCCTCCGCAGCGATCCCCGGGCGCAGAAATTGGTGCAACTCTCGCGCAGCTTTGCGAAGGAACGGCGACTGCGGCACTTCTACGACGCCAATCAGACGATCCTTCACACCAAGTTTTATCGCGACCTGCTCTTGCCGGGCCAGATCGTCATTGGGGCTGACTCACATTCCTCGTCACACGGTGGTTTGGGTGCGTTTGCGATTGGACTTGGTGGTGCGGACGTGGCGGCAGCGATGGTCCTGGGGGAGTCATGGATCGAGGTGCCGGACGCGATTTCGGTCGAATATGTCGGGACGCCTGCCTTTGGCCTGACCGGCAAAGACATCATCTTGCGCACCCTCGGCGAGCTGGGGCGTAACACCGTCGCGATGGAGCGTAGCGTCGAGTATCGAGGGCCAGCGGTCGCGTCGTTTTCGACGGATATGCGCTTTACGATCGCGAACATGACCGCCGAGTTTGGGGGCCTGAACGGTATCTTCGAACCGGACGCGGTGACGGCGGCTTGGCTCGCGCAGCGGACCGAGGCACCGGGGTTCGAAGCGGGCTTGTACTTTCGTGCCGATGAGGACGCTCCGTACATCGCCAAGCATACGATTCGTCTCGATTCACTGGAACCGCTCGTCGCCAAGCCGTTTTCCCCGGACAATGTGGTGCCGCTCACCCAGCACGTCGGGATGCCGGTCCATGGCGTGTTCATCGGGGCCTGTACCACGACGGAGGAGGAGTTGGTGCTCGGGGCACTGGTGTTGGAACAAGCCCTGCGGCGAGGCATCGAGCCCACGGGGACGGGTCGGCGCTTGGTGGTCCCCGGTGATCTGTCGATCCAGGGTCGGCTCTATGAGGCGGGGCTGTGGCGTTTCTACGAGCAGGCGGGATTTCAGATTGATCCACCGGGCTGTTCGATGTGCCTCGGCGTGGCCAGTCAGCGAGCGGGCAAGGGTGAGACGTGGTTGTCCTCGCAGAATCGCAACTATCCGAACCGGATGGGCGAAGGTTCGCTGGCATGGCTGGCCTCGGGGCCGACGGTGGCAGCGGCGTCGCTGGGAATGGCGATCCGGGATCCCAGAGAACTGCTCAAGGGCATCGATCAGGACCGCTTTGCCCGGATTCTCCATCGGCAAAACCGCTTGCTACCGGAAGTCTCGGTCAGTCAGCCCCAGGTCGCCGTGGTTGCCGAATCGAGCGTGGCTGCCACCAGTGGAGCTCAAGTCGCCGCCTCGACCATCTCGGGACGGACTCAGCGCTTCGGCAATCACATCGATACCGACGCCATCATTCCCGGCCAGTTTTGTCACCTGACCGACTTCAAAGAACTGGGCGATCACTGCTTCGAGTTCGTTCGTCCGGGCTTCGCGGAACGAGTTCGGGCGGGTCAGAACATCGTGGTCGCCGAGGAAGGCTGGGGCTCGGGTTCGAGCCGCGAACAAGCAGTGTGGGCGCTCAAGGGCGCGGGCGTGGCCGTGGTCATCGCCAAGAGCTACGCCTTCATCCACAAGCGCAACTTGGTCAACGAAGCGCTGCCGTTCTTGGTGATCACGGACGAAGAGTTCTACACGCTGACCGGAGACGATGACGAGCTGTCGGTGGACCTAAGCGGCTCGGTGACGCACGTTCGCTCCGGTCGAACCTTTCACGCTCGCGGCAGCACGCCACTCATTCTTGCGCTTCAGCGAGAAGGGGGACTTGTCCCCGCCATCTCGCGCAATGGCCCCCAGGTCTTCGGACGCCTCACCGGCCACTAGACCCTGACCCGCGCTTAGCCCTCGCTCGGCAGCGGCTCATCTTCTAGCGACACATCTCGCGGTCGGACTTCACTCAGCAGCTTTTCGGCCTTGGCGGACAGCGCGAGTCCGTCCCGGGGGATTCGACTGAGCGCCAGCGCCAAAATCGACAGCCGGTCACCAGGAGTCGATCGCTTGTCGATGATGACCCGCCATTGCCCTTTGACCTTGCACAGCCCGCCGGAGCCTAGCTCCCCGCTCATGGCTTCGTAGGTGAGTCGGACATCAAGCTGCTTGGCCGCTTCTTCTAGTTCTGCCAAGAGCTCAGGAATCTTGGTGCGTGAGCCGTCGTTTG
>CALLYL010000315.1 GCA_937859535.1 uncultured Myxococcales bacterium | reverse complement strand
CAGCTTCTCACCGTGACCACGTCGACAAACCCCCGTCCTCCTTCCCTGCGACCGAATCGCCAGTGCAGGGAACATTCGCCCCAAACCTGCGGGCAGCGCGGCCAGGATGGGTTTGAACTTTTGGGTGAAGTCGGGGCAGCGCGGCCAAGCGGGGTTTGGAAAAACGTGGTGCGGACCGGCGCGGCAGCCAACCAGGTTTTGCGTTGTTTTCGGTGGGCCAGCGCAGCGGCCAGCGGATTTTTGCGCGTTTTGGCGCAGGCCACCGCAGCAGCCGAGTCGTTGTTGAAAGTTTTTGGGGAGCGGGCTGCGCAGCCACACTCCTTTCAGCGATTTTTGTCCGGGCTGGCTGCCGCGACCCACCCAACCGGTGCGCCACCTGGGCTGGCTGCAACAACGGCCCGTGCCGCAAAAAAAGTGATCCCTCGACCGGCAGTTGTGCCCGCACGTTTTGAGAGAAATTTCTCACCACGGGTCGGGCGGGCTGTATTGGGCGGTGAAGCTCGACCTGTTTTCGCTTCGCCATCGTCCCTTCTGTGCAAAGCGCAGGGGGCGCCGGACCGGCTGCCTAGGCGAGGGTGCCGATTCCGAAGGAGGCTGTAGCGGGTGGATGTGGTTCCTACATTGGAAGAATTTCACGATCACGCGGACGGACGGGCACCGGACCGCAGCTCGCGGAGAACCAGATAGAGGAGCGGTCCAAACGACCCCGCAACCAAGGTCATGAGCACGAACGGCCAGGCCTTTGTTCCTCGCTGGCGAGCATCGGCCACCATCCAAAAGCACGATAGCGACGCCATGATCACAAGGTCGGCCAAGACCTGCCCGGCACCCAGGCTTCGGAAGTGCGGCAGGAGAATGCCAAAGTAGCCGACATCCATCACCGCCAGCACGGTGAGCACGAGGAAGAGACCGATCACCACAAACAACGAACCGAGCCGAACGGACATGGGGTTTGCCTCCTAAAAGTGAACTTGCACCGATCACAGTGAGGCCCTGCGCGGCTGCCTTCAATTACGTCCAAGGTCATTGAATGACCGCACGGGTTCAAATGAACATACAAGCACCATGAAGGAACAAGTCGGGTCGCGAAACACGCAGCAGCCGTCGGTCGTGAGCGCGGTGAGCTTTCCCGAGCTGATGAAGAGCTGGCGCAAAAAGCGTCGCATGTCGCAGCTCGAGCTGGGCCTGGAAGCCGGGGTCTCGCAGCGTCACGTCAGCTTTCTGGAATCGGGCCGCCCCAAGCCGAGCCGGACCATGATCTTGCAGCTCAGTGAGACGCTGTCGGTTCCCCTTCGCGAGCGAAACGACTGGCTTTTGGCAGCGGGATTTGCGCCGATCTTTGCGGCACGTCCGCTCGACGATCCGCAGATGACGCAAGTGATGACGGCGGTCAGGCTGATGCTGCGCAATCACGAACCCTTCCCAGCGGTCGCGATCGATCGCGCCTGGAACATCCGCCTCGCCAATCAACCCTTCGAGCAGTTGAGCGCCCTGCTCGGTGAGGATCTGTGGACCCGGCTTGGCAGCTCCCAGCGCAACTTGATGCGTCTGCTCTTCCATCCCCAGGGAATCAAGCCCTACGTCACCAACTGGACCGCCATCGCACACCTTCTGTGGCAGCGTGCCCGCCGCGAAGCCGATGCCGTGGGCGGCCAGGAAATGAAGACCATGCTGATCGAGCTCGAGTCATTTCAGGATGCGGAACTGCTCGTGGCCACAGAAGAGACGGCCCTGCTGCCCATCCTGCCGCTCGCGCTGGAAAAGGATGGACTGCACCTGTCCTTGTTTACCGTCATCGCCACGTTTGGTACCGCGCAAGACATCACCGCCGATGAGCTGCGCATCGAAAGCCTGTTCCCCGCCGATGAAGCAACCGAGCGACTCTTCCGCACGTGGACTGTGGAATCGCGGAGGCAGTGATTAGGTTGGCCTTTAGGAGGCTTACATGAACACGCAGGATGACACGAGCGGATCGGCGCGGAATCTGACGGTATCGGTGCAGGCTCCCAGGGTAGTCTATAAGCGGGCCTCATCGGCCCCGGTCTATGGTTTGGGATTCATCGGCGCGCTGGTCTACTACTTTCAGCATGCAACCGGCTTTGGGAATGGGGTCGCGGGATTCTTCAAGGCACTGGTGTGGCCAGCGTTCCTCGTTTATGAGTGCCTCAAAGCCCTGAAGATGTAGCGCCTGCGGGAAGGATCCAGCGGCGAACATCCCCCGCAGAGGCTCGTCTCTCAGGATTCGATCACTCCGTTACGGAATGGCCGCACGCGCCAAAAGACATGATGGAACGCGCCACCCGGCAGGCCGACAAGGCCCACTGCGACTTCTTGGCTCAGCGGGCTGGACTAGTCTGGGCAGATCGCCGGTACACGGCGGGGGTGCTTCCGGTCCAGCGCTTGAACGCTCGCTGGAACGCGGCTACGTCCAAGAAGCCCAGCAGGAATCCCACCTCCCCTATGGAGATTCGCGGATCCCGCAGATAGCGCAAGGCCAGGTCGCGGCGCAGCTCGAACAGGACCGTGGCGAAGCTCGTGCCTTCGCTCTGTAACCGCCGCTGCAGGCTGCGCGGGCTCATGTGCAGCTTCCCCGCAACCGCAGCCATCCCCGGTTCCCGTTCCGGCAGCTCGTCCATCATGCGGTGCCTCACCTCGTCTTGGAAGCTGCGATGGTTGGGAAGCTCAGACAGAAGCCCGGAGAGCTGACGATCCAGCATGGCCAGCAGCCGCAGCTCGGCGTGACGCTGTGGTCGCAAAAGCAGGGCGCGATCCAGCACCAGTTCATTGCGCGAGCAACCGTAGTGCACCGGCGCTCGGAAGATCCGCTCTTGCTCACTCACCTGCTCCGGCCGGGCGTGCGTGAAGCAAACCGCCTGTGGTGCAAACTGCTCCCCAATGGCCTTTTGCCCCTGCAAAAGCGCCAGCGTGAGCATTGCCTCCACGGGGTGACGCGGTGGCGTACTCGGCTCATGAACGTGACCATGCACAAGCCGTGCGACGTCCGACTCCTCCTCCAGGTTCAAGTAGATGCCTTGGTGGATAAGACGCATGTAGCGCCCGGCCAGCCGATAGTGATCGCCCAGCGTGGCGCAGCTCCGCAGTGCGAAAGAGAGGACGTCGAATAGCTCCTCGGAGCAACCGACGATCCACTCGGCCAGGTGCAGGCCAAAGTCGCGATCACCGGTCAGACGGGCGGCCTCATCCCACAGGCGCAGCTCTTGGGAGTGAAGCAGGTCGTTATCTGGTCCGGCTAGCAGCGCTGGGTTCAGCTTGGCGGCGGACAGCAGCACAGGTGGCGGCACCCCAACGTTGGCGGCAAACCCGACGAGGGCCAGGATTGCTTTGGTCGCACGAATGCGGCGCATGACAAATGCTATGTGTGGCGAGCGCACGCGGTCAATACGATCCAAGTAGCCAGCTAAATCTTCGTCACTCCACCGCTACAACACCGCGACCACCACTGCCGCCAGGTCGTCTGTGCCGCCGGCCTGCTGAGACGCTTTCATGAGCTGACGGACCGCATCACGGACAGAGTGGTTCTGCACAATCTCGCTTAGCTTCTGTTCGGACAGAGTTCCGTGTACGCCATCGGAAGCCAGCAGCAAGCGATCCCCAGACCGGACCTCGACTCTGGTCAGCGTTGGGGTTGCCCCCACACCGTCGTAGCCAAGCACCCGCACCAGAATCTTGTGGGCATTTGCCATCACCCCGGAAGGCAGTGACTGTCCCGATTTCGCGGCATACCACAGAAGATTGTGATCGCGAGTCAGGGCCACGAGCTGACCACCCCGCTGCAAGTAGACCCGGCAGTCGCCAATATGAGCGATCGTTGCGCAGCGCCCTTGCAGCAGCAGCGCAGCCACGGATGCAGCCACTCCATTTGTGTCAAACCAGTGGCCGTGGAAGTACTGGGAGAAGTCGTGGCTGTGGTGTACGGACCGTGCGATCTCGTGGAAGGCCTTGTAAAACGAGTGATGGAAGAAATCCTGGGCGTGGAGAGGACCGTGGACCTTGGCCAGTTCTTCCATCAGGGTCTGGCAGCTCTTCTCCGCCGCGATGTGTCCGGTGTGTGCGGCTCCACTCAGGCCGTCTGCGACAACGAACAGCCCGACCGTCTGGTTGTGAAAGGTTGCGCAGCGATCCTCATTGTCGGTGCCAGAGGCTCTGCCCTGGACCGCGCCGGAATACTCGATCTGCGGAATCTGTTGCTCTAGCGGTGACTCCTGCCGCCACCTCAGCGACTGCGCAACCTCTTCATCGGGCTCCTGTTCGAGGAGTCGCAGGGCCTCCTTGGGCAGATCCCGCTCGCGGGACAGGAAGATCTGATTTTGTGAAGGGAGGCTCTGGTGGCGAACCTGTACCGCCTTGCACCACAGTGCCGCGCCAGCGCTTCGGGCCCGCAGCAGTCGATCGACATCGACGCCCTGGTCGGCAAGGGTGAGCAGGAATTCTTCCGATAGATCGTGCCGCAGCGAGATCAGTTGCCGAAGTCGAAGAGAGGAACCGCTGCTAAGTAGCCGCAGCGCATCTTCGGTGAGGCCTGGGTTTGCGGCGATTGCAAATCGCTGGGACTCTGGAATGCGCTGGAGCAGCGCCGGGTCTGTCAGAAGCTCGCGCAGCCGTTCAGGAGGGGTTCCTGGGTGGGAGGCCTCTACGAGTGCAGCGGCGAACTGGTCCATGATCGAACCAGGTTATCAGCCACGCAACTTCGGTGGCAAGACCGGCGACGGCAGGCTCATCACCAGCGCGGCGCGTGCCTGTTCCGCCCAGGAGTTCCCGAAAGCCGCTGCCAGGTCGCGAGCTTCCTACTATTTCTGAGCCTTCGTGGGTTCGCGAGGTTTGGTCCGCGCTGGCGCCTCGAACGGAATGAAGGGAGGATGGTCCGCCTCGGAAATTTCGTGCTTCCACTTCTTGGGATCTTGGCGAGGTGGTTCGGGAAGTTTTTCGACGATTCCCGACTTCTCCAGTGCGTCCTTCAGTGAGCCAGCCATGTCCGGAGTGTACCTCGAAATGGGGGACTGCATGCACCCGGCCACTCCAGATTGGTCCTGTGCCTTTCGGGCTCACGCGACCTATGTACCCAACACGACCTCCTGCAAAGGATCGCCGTACAGCGTTGCTCGGTTTCTCTTTGGGTCGGGCAATTCATCACGTTTTCCCTGGTTGGTGCTCTCTGATGTTCGTCGGTAGGGAACACAAACACAGTTCGACCGAGCAGACAGGGTATCGAGTCCGTCGACGTTGTCGATTGTGGGACCGGAGCGCACCGGAAGCTTGAACATCGACGCGAACTCGAACCGCCAAGCGAAGCGGAATCCCCCCATATCATTGACAGAACCACAAGCAGGCCATGATAAGCTACCCGATGGCAGCCGACTCTCCAGTGACGGCAAGGTATGCTCAGCAACCCATCTCGCCGCAAGTACAAGATTCTGATAGTCGACGACAGTCGCCTTGTTCTCGCGATCACGAAGTCGGTTCTCGAGCGAGCTGGTATGACGGTGGTCGCCCTGGATAGCCCCAGCTAATTTCGAGCTGTAGCGCGCCATGGGATTCCAGCTCCTTTCGGATCGTGCGCTTACCCTTCACAGCCGGGGCGGTCTGCGCTACTGTTTCATGGGAACCTGGCTACGCGTAGCGACGAGTGCACGCTGGGAAGCCATGCCCTTCCCGGTGACCAGTCCCACATGTGTTTTTCCTACTCACCGGCCCGATTGGAGGTCGCTACGATGCGCTGGTTCCTCAAAGCCACGCCAGATGGTCTTTCGCTAGAGCTCGCACCAAACTACAGCAATGCTGGAGACGTAGAACGGCTGCTCCGGCAATTTTCCACCAATCGAACGGCGATGCAGACCCTGCGCGAGGCGATTCGCTGCACGGAGGCTTCTGCCCAGACCCAGCTTCTGTCTGATGAAGATGTGTTTCGTCTCGCGGCGGAGCAGATCGTGGCGGGACGGTTGACGCTGATTCCGGACCAACCGGCTCCGCTGTTTCCGGTCCTCTTCTACAAAGGCGGTTCCTAAACAATCCCACAAACGGCGGAATCGTCTGGTGAAGATATCTATCTGGTACCGCCCGGTATTGATGAGAGAGGCTCGATCTGAATCCGCGAAACCCCGTGAATCGGTCGGCGAGGTTCAAGCTGAAACTGGCGAGGGCGAGGAACCTAGTGGCTGGCGGTGGCGGGGCGCGAAAACAGGTCGAGGAGATGCCGGCCGACTTGTTTGATGCCGTGCAGCGGGTCTTTCATGTACGGAGCGACTTCGTGCACTAGGTCGGATGCCGTCGTGGCGACGCGGTGACTGGGCCAGAAAAAGGGGCTGGAAAAGCGGCGGTGCTTGGCCATAAACAGCCGCAGCTCAGCGGGCGTGACACCGTGTTCTTTGCAGGTCGCTTCAAATTCGGTGCGAGCCGCTGCACGCGCCTTGAACAGCATCATCTGCACGCGGCTGTACACGTTCACCGCGCCGTCGCCTGAGGTCTCAATCGGCAGGAAGATGGCCTCGGGCCACTTCTCGGTCACGTACGACTGCACGCCGTCCGACACGCCCGACGACGGCATACAGCCAAACGGTTTGACCGACAGCGTCATCGTGGACTTCTTGTGCTTGACGTTCATCACCAGCTTGCCGACTTCCATGTGGCCTTCGCCGCCGCGCAGGTGGTTGTTGTATAGCTCGCGTGCTTCCTCGGCGACTTCGTCCATGTTGGGCATGTAGTAGTCGTGCAGGCCGAGTAGGCCGGCAATGCTCTTGAAGACCAGGCGCAGCCCTTTGTCAGCCACCCACAATGTCGCCAATTTCTGCCACACGTTGACGCCGACCAGGCCTTGGTTGGCGTTGTCGTCTTTGCGCAGCACCATGCGCTGGCGCGTGTCCCACGAATGTTCCCAGATGTTGTACAAGACCCAGTTGGTGACGATCTGGATGTCGACCTCGGCCCCCTCTTGTTCTAGGAAGCGCTGCAGGCCGTAATTGCCGTCGCCTTCTGTGGTCATCGCCCAGAATTCCCCGATCACGGCGACCTTGGGTTTGACCTGCGTGCGATCGACTGCAACGGCACGTAGTATGCGGCGGCATGCGAGCAGAGCGACCAGGGGATTCGATCGCGTGCGTAGCATCGCCGCCAGCGTCCGTTTGCATTCCCCGAGCGCCCGGTCGGTCGTTCCCTGCTCTGTTTCATACGGGCGCATCCGATAGCCAATGGCGTTTACGGCATCGC
>CALLYL010000314.1 GCA_937859535.1 uncultured Myxococcales bacterium | reverse complement strand
CGGACCTCAACTTCTCGACGGAATTCCGCTGTGAGAGGTGTTTGGGGGATGCGCTGGTTGGGCCACCTGCGTAGGCCGCAATGGGGCTGTGCGAGCGTTGCTTCGCGTGTTATCCAAGGCTGTATGACAACCACGACGGCTTCACAGACAGCGGTTTCAGAGCTTCCGCTCCAGCTTTCCGGTTGGGCGGTGATTTTGGGGGCCAGCAGCGGCTTTGGCGAGGCGATTTCGATCGAACTGGCGCGGCGCGGCATGGACATCATCGGAGTACACCTCGATCGTCGCAGCACGATGCCGAACGTCGAGCGCATCGTGACCACCATCCAGGGGCTAGGCC
Source organism: uncultured Myxococcales bacterium (assembly GCA_937859535.1). GTDB lineage: Bacteria > Myxococcota_A > Polyangia > Palsa-1104 > JAEUJZ01 > JAEUKA01. The sequence continues at coordinate 2,001 of CALLYL010000314.1, read as the reverse complement.
GCCAAGCAGTGTTCTTCAACCAGAACGCCGCCGATGAGCAGAAGCGCAAAGAGATCTGCGACCAGATCGTCGAGCGGACCCAAGGCCACGGCAGTCCGAAGGTACGGGTGCTGGTTCACTCGCTCGCGTTCGGGACGCTTCGATCCTTTGTGCCGCCGAATGATGCGCCGGCGGATCTCATTGGCAAGTCACATATGGATATGACCTGCGATGTGATGGCCCACTCGCTGCTGTATTGGACGCAGGATCTGCTTTCTCGTGGGCTTTTGTCGTCGGGATCGCGCATCTTTGCGATGACCTCTTCGGGCAGTCATCGGGTGATTCCGCAGTACGGTGCGGTATCGGCGGCCAAGTCGGCGCTCGAGTCACACTGTCGGCAGCTAGCCTTTGAGCTAGCCCCGCGTGGCATTGCCGTGAACGCGCTATGTGCAGGGGTGACCGATACCCCGGCGCTGCGCAAGATTCCCGGCAACGAGAAGATGATCGCGATGGCGACCGAGAGAAACCCAGCCCGCAGGCTGACTACGCCACAAGATGTCGCAGGCGCGGTGGTGGTTCTGTCGCACCCACTGGCGGGCTGGATTTCGGGGAATGTGATCAACGTTGATGGCGGCGAAGACATCGCAGGGTAAGCCCTGGCGCAAGCCGAAGGCGCTTTCGCCCTTGGACTCGGTGGCGGTGATTGCGCCATCGGGTCCGGTGTCGTCGTCGCGGCTCACCAACGGACTTTCGGTGCTCGCAGAGCGCTATCGAGTGGTGCAGTCCGATGGACTTCTGGAGCAGCGAGGCTTTCTGGCTGGCGATGATGGGCGTCGGCTGGCCGAGCTGCGTTGGGCGCTGTCGGACCCACATATCCATGCCGTGTTTTGTGCGCGGGGAGGACATGGGGCGCTCCGTCTGGTGTCGCCCTTGTTGGCTGCTTCGTCCGAGGAATTGCCGCATCGGCCGCTGGTGGGCTTTTCGGATGTGACGGTGCTGCATGCACTGCTGGCGGTTCACCAGAGGGTCACGATTCATGGGCCGGTCATTGCCCAGCTCGGGGAACTTCCGGTGAGTGATCGCGAGGTGCTGTGGGCGCTTCTGGAGAGCACTCAGCCGCCACCCCCGGTCACGGGACTGATTTCACTATCGGGCAACCTCCGAGCGACCAGTGGTCGGCTCCTTGGGGGCAACCTGGAAGTGCTTTCGAGGCTGTGCGGAACGCCACTTCAGGCCTCCATGATCGATAGTGGGCCGGTGGTGTTGCTCGTTGAGGAAGTGACGGAGGCACCGTATCGGATCGATCGCGCCTTGACCCACCTGCGCCAGGCTGGAGCGCTCGATCGGGTGGTGGCGGCGGTGGTTGGCGATTTGATGCGCTGCGAAGGTCCACAGGAACATCCATCGGCACTAGAAGTCATCGGCGAGCGTCTGGGGAGCCTGGGGATTCCAGTGCTGGCTGGGGTACCGTTGGGCCACGGCTCACGCAATCGTGCGGTACCGCTTGGGGTGCAAGTGCATGTGAGTCCCCGCCACGGTAGCCTGGAGTTCCTGGAGGCTGCGGTCGAGTAGTCCGGTGTCGCCAAGAAGAATTTGCTGGCTCGGGTAAAGCGGTGCTAAGGTCCGCCGCCTATGAGCGGGTTTGGCGTAACTCCCGGGCGGTGCATTCGCGGCTTGTCGGTCCTTACGGGCCTGTTTCTCGGCGTCTTTTTGTCGAGTGGCTGTTCGCGAACGATCGGCGATGCCTGTATCAACAACGTCGAGTGCAGCGCTCTTGGAGACCGATACTGCGATGTTGCATCCCCTGGTGGGTACTGCACGGTCGAGGGCTGCGATCAGTTGTCATGCCCCGATAGCTCGGTCTGCGTGCGGTTCTTTTCGCTGCAAAAGGGCCGGGCAAGCTGCGATGCCAATCGCCAGGTCCGCACCGACTGTGGTGGCGGCCAAGACTGCTGCGCTCCCGGTGATCCTGGCTGCTGCAAGCTCGGCGAGCGCTGTTTGTGCGACGATGCGGGCTGCTCC
>CALLYL010000313.1 GCA_937859535.1 uncultured Myxococcales bacterium | reverse complement strand
AAAGGGGCTCGGATTCCCTCCACCCCATCCCCATCCCAGCACCCAGGTCCAATCCCGGCCAGGTCTGCTCTCTGCGTACTCCCTCCCTCGACAGGGAGGGCCGGGGAGGGTCGCCCCCGGAGGGGGGATGGGGGGGAAAGACCCCGCCAAGGGCTCTCCCAAAGGGAAAAGGGTTCCAAAGGGGAAAACCGCTCAGGTTTTCTCCTTTGAACAAACGTCGATGCGGTTGCACGCAATCGGCGCCTTCGCGCAGCGAGATCCAAACGCGGTGCGCAGTGGCGCCGCAGGCATCCGCAATGGCTCTGCGCCAGCGGGCTGATGTGGTAACAGGGCCACCAAGTACAGAAGGAGTCGGCAGTACAGGCGCATCGCGGCGCGCACCGTACTTCGGTGTGGGGAGCGGCGGCAAGGCCCACAACCACGCTCCAAAAATCGCGGCACCGGTTATCATCCTCGCCCACCATGCCTACCGATCCGACCGAGCTTGCCGCGACCGTGGATGCCGCCACCGAGCTGGTGCGGTCGGCGTGTGCGCGGCTTGGATTGTCGGTCGTGGCCGTGACGAAGGCCGGTGCGGTTCAAGAACACGAGCTGTATATGGCGTGGCTTGCCGCCGGGCATGCCGGGGAGCTGACCTATCTGCACCGCGATGCCGAGGCGCGGCGGGATGTGCGGTCGCTTCTGCCCGAGGCGCAGTCGATCGTGACGGTGGCGCTGTCCTATCAGTTTCCCTTCGAGGATGCGGTGCTGCCCGGACATGGCAAAGTGGCCCGGTATGCTCGCGGTCGGGACTATCACTTGGTGCTCAAGGCCCGGTTGCAACAACTGGTGGATGCACTGGCAGAGTCTTTGGGGGCGTCGCTTGGCCAGCCGCTTGTGTCGCGAATCTGCGTCGATACCGCGCCGCTGTTGGAGCGAGCCATCGCTGCGTCGGCGGGCTTGGGCTTCATCGGTAAGAACACGCTGCTCATCACGCCGGGGGTCGGCAGCTATACCGTGCTCGGCGAGGTGTTGCTGAGCTGTCCGCTGCCGGTGTCCGCTCCGTCCGCGCCGCGCTGTGGCGACTGTCGGCTGTGTCTGGATGCCTGTCCGACCGAAGCGCTGCACGCGCCGTTTCAGCTCGACGCCCGCCGCTGCATTTCGTACCTGACGATTGAAAACAGTGGACCGATTCCCGAGCCGCTGCGGCCCAAGCTCGCGGACTGGATTTTTGGCTGCGACCTGTGCCAGTCGGTGTGTCCGTACAACGTGCGGGCCCAGCCTGGTGACCCGGAGCTTCTGCCAAAGCCGGCCCTGTGTTCGCCAGCGCTCGGTCAGCTTCTGGCGATTGGTGCGGCGCAGTATCGCCAACTGGTGAAACGGACTGCGCTGCGGCGGATCAATCGGAACTCGCTTCTGCGCAATGTGGCGGTGGCGCTCGGCAACGTGGGAACGGCGGCGGATCTGCCGGTCATCGGGGCGGCGCTGCTCCGTGAACCGGCGCTGGTGCGGGAACACCTGGCGTGGGCGGCTGCCGAACTTGCCACGCGACATCCCGAGGTGATCCCCTTGGCGCTGGAGATCCTCGACCAGGCGCTGGCGGTGGAGACAGAGCCCGCAGTTCGGGTCGCGCTCGACTCAGCGCGCAATCGGCTGGCGGTCTTGGGCAGCAGGGAGGATGCTAGTCGCGGGGGACTGTGATGCATCCGCGCTGGTTGGGACTCCTGCCGCTCGCCTTCTTTGTGATTCATGGCAGCCGGTACGTCCTTGCCGGAAGCCCCCATGAGATTCTGTGGGCCTGCACGATGTCGAACCTGATCATCGGGATCGGCATCCTGGCTTCAGCCCCGAGAGTCATTGCCTCGGCGCTGCTGTGGCTACCGATTGGCAACGTGCTGTGGGTGTACGACGCGATCCATACCAAGCAGTTCCTGTGGACCTCGACACTGACCCACTTTGGGGGTCTGGTGGTCGGCCTTGTGGCGCTGCGACGGCTGGGGTTTCCGCGCTTTTCGTTTGTGACCGGCGCGCTTGCGGGGATGTCGCTTCAGCTCGTCAGCCGGTTTGTGACGCCGTACCGAGCCAACGTCAACGTCTCGCAGTTTATCTATCCGGGCTCGGAGTCCCTGTTTCCCAGCTATTCGGTGTACTTCGCGGCGACGTGGGGTCTGTGGATGGCTACGTTTGTGCTGGTCGAGCTGCTCTGCCGTCGTTATCTGCGCGGCCCCTCACTGGCTGGGCGGGTCGAGCACGGGCAGGTTGGGGCGTCCCTTGGGGCGGGTGGTGGACTCCGGGCACCCTGAGTCGCGCAGCTCGCTCAGGTAGCGCTTGCGAAAATGGAGCGTCATGGAGTCCGTGCGCACCGAGCGCTCGTCGCCCGCCGGGGGAATCTCAGCCGGGAAGGACGACTCGACCACCGCCTTGTCTTCTCCGGCGATGCGTAGGTTCATGCGATGGAAAATGGGATCGAGCATGCGGAAGCGCAGAAAGCTCCGCGCCGTGGTCAGGATCATCCGGGTCCGTCGATCATCGATGGGCACGCAAGCCACCTGCATCACCAGCAGCTTGCCCGGTGGTGAGATGTACAAGTTCATGCGATTGGGCCAGCGCAGGTCGAGCGCGCCTGGCTGTTTTTCGCCGTCGATGGAGATCGTGCTGTGCTGGCCCCACGGTCGGTCTTCTAGGTGAATGTCCATTCGCGAGTCGGGCCGTTTCATCATCCCGCGACCGATGGTCTTGCGATGGATGAACGGTAGGTGCGGCCAGTCGAGCATGTTTTCCATCGCTCGCGTCCAGTGGCTGTTCCAGTCGAGCGCTCCGCCAGAAAGATGAACCTGCGGGCCGAGGAGTTCCTCTGCGATGGCGGGTTCCTCGGTCGGCTTGGTGTCGGGCGCGGTGTAGATCCAGATTTGTCCGGCCAGATCGCGGGCGGCCAGGCTGACGGCACCTAGGTTTGCGGTCTTGGCATCGGGGTTCCACGGCACATGAACGGCGTCGCCGTGCTTGTCAAAGCGCCAGCCATGGAAGGGACACTCGATGCAGCCGTCTTGGACTTTGCCGAGTGACAGCGCCACCCCGCGATGAGGACAGCGATCGAGCAGGGCCACCGGACTGCCATCGCTGCCACGAAACAAAACGACCTTGGTTCCGGCGACTTGCACGCCGAGTGGACGGCTCGGGCGCAGCTCGCTCGACATGCACACCGGCGTCCAGACATTGGCAAAGCCGTTAAACATCACTACACCTCGATGAACGCATAGATACGGGATGAGATGCCAAGGAGGATTAGTTGCGGTTCAGCCGAGCGACGAGCGCTTGATTCCGATCGGACAGGCGACGCCGGTGCCGCCGTGGCCGCAGTAGCCGTCGGGATTTTTGGCCAGGTACTGCTGGTGGTAGGCCTCGGCATAATAGAACTCGGGCGCCTCAAGGACTTCGGTGGTGATGGGACCGTAGCCCGCGCTGCGCAGCACGGTTTGGTAGGCGTTGAGTGAGTCGTTGGCCGCCTGTTTCTGCGCCGCAGTGAAGCAGTAGATTCCCGACCGATACTGCGTGCCGACATCGGCCCCCTGACGCATTCCTTCGGTGGGATTGTGACCTTCCCAAAACGTGCGCAGCAGGTCTTCGTACCGGACTTGCTTGGGATCGTAGGCGACCAGCACCACTTCATTGTGTCCGGTGCGACCCGAGCAGACTTCGTGGTAGCTGGGGTTTGGAGTGTGTCCGGCGGCGTAACCGACGGCCGTACTGTAGACACCATCACACAGCCAGAACTGCTTTTCTGCGCCCCAAAAGCAGCCCATTCCGAACATCGCTCGCTCGATGCCCGAGGGAAACGGCGCAACGATGCGGTGGCCGGATACAAAGTGAACCTCGGGCACTTTCATGCGCTCGGTCCGACCAGGGAGGGCTTCTTCTTTGGTAGGGATCTTGAGCTTGCGTGGATCGGTGAAGAACATACCCAAGATCCTAGTACGAACCGGATCGTCTCGTCGAGGATGTCGAATAGATGGCACTCGCTGCGGGATCCTCGCAATCGCTGGCATTTGTTGCCGATAAGAGTCTGGGGGGATCTTCATGCCAGCAGTGGAAAAGCGTCCACAGGACGAGCACGCTCCAGAGCAGAAGCCAGTGGTCGGTCCGGATAAGTGGGTGCGCAAACCGCTCGCGAACATTCCGTGGGAGGCGCTGGCCCCGGTGTCGCTCGAGCACGTACCGATGCCGCTGGGTCCGGTTCCTACGCCGGACAAGCTGCCGGCCGAGCTGTTTTCGAAGCCGCTTGGGCTCTATGCCGAGACAGGCTTTCAGCCGGTCAAGCCCGCCGATCCGCTTCCCCGAGAAAAGCGGATTGATAGCTATCAGCAGACGCTCGACGGTGCCAACTACGCTGCGGGCAACCTCAAGGGGCAGCAGAAGGTCGAGTACATCGAAGATCAGCTGGATGCACTGGCGCGCTTTTCCAAGGATGTGGCCCCGGCGGACTCGACCGGCAAGGCCAAAGAGACGGTGCCCACGCCGCTGATCGACAACGCCCGTCCGCTCATTGAAAAGCTGGAACGGATGACTCCGGATGCGGAGACACCGGGGGCTGGGAAAAATCCCGACGGTGCGCATATCGGTACGGGGTCAGACTGGAATACCAAGCTGGGGGTGCCGGAGTACCGGACGCAGTCAGACAACCTGATTCCGCCGGAAGCCTCGTGCAACATGACCAGCTTGGCGATGGCGCTGGAGCGGATGGGGTACGGTCGCGAAAATGCGATGGATGCGATCGATGGCGAGCTGCGGCAGCGCTATCTCGATGAAGAGAAGGCAAAGCTAGCCAAGACCAAGGGGGATCCCAGCAAGCTGCCCAAGAGTGCCGACGAGGTGACGCTCCCGGCGGGTTACTTCGAGGGCCAGGTGAAGGGCTATCTCAAAGCGGTCGATGGGGCCGCCGAAAAGCCCTATCAAGGTGTGCGCGGCAAAGACACCGATGAGAAGGCCTGGGACAACATCGCGGGTCAGTATCGTGACAATGCCCAGTTTGAGGACACGCTCGACTTTCTGCGCTATCTGAGCAAAGCGGGCGGACGGACCGACCTGGATACGGTGACGCCGAACCTGCTCAAAAAACTGGAGCCCGATGAGGAGAAGCGTCCGACCTATCGCAGCATCACGCCGGGCAAGAACATGAACTGGACGAAAGCACGGGGCGAGATGTCGGAAGTGCTCGATGAGGGCGGCGCGGCGATGCTGAGCTATCACCACAAGGGCAGCAAGAACTTCGATGCCTCGCACATCATCTCGGTGCAGCAGATGACCAAAGACGGCATCATCGCCGACGACCCCTACGGCAAGATGCGTGCGGGCTACAACGTCAATCAGGTCGGCGATGCCTACGGGGAAAAGGGTCAGGCGGGACGCTCGACGGCTCGGAAAAACCAGGTCGATGGCGCGGTCGATCGCAGCAACCCAAGGACAATGGACAGCGACTGGACGACGTACAGCTCGCACCGGCTCAAGTCAGATGAAAACCTGGGCAGCTCGTCAGCGATGGCCGACACCTCGATTTCGGATGCCTGGCGGTCGGTGCGCTTCCTAGAGCCCGCCAAGCCCAAGAAGGTGGTGGCCGATCCGGCCAAGGCGGCCGTCGATCCGGTCAAACCGGCGGTCGTGCCGACCCAAAACCCTGCCGGGTTACCCCACTAGTCACCGCTAGCTGCGGGTGCGCGGCGGGAATCGCGTCGGTCGAGTGGGCCGCTCATCCGAGAGCATGCGCGGGCGAGCCTGCTGACCACGGACCGTCGTACGACGCAGCGCCGACAAGACCTTCATGCCGAGCTGCATGGGGATCTCGACCACGGTCGAGGTGGCGAGGATTTCGATTTGACCGATGGCACGGCCCGGAATACCGGCTTCGTTGGCGATGGCACCCACGACGTCTTGAGGTCGTAGACCATGCTCATAACCCACCGACAGCATGATCTTGGTGACATCGACTGGAGCGGGTCGTGAGGGACGGGACCGCGAGTCACGCTCGAACCGAGGCTCGGGGCGGTCCTCACCATCGGGGCGAGGCGCAAACTCTTGACGGGGTTCACGCTCGGGGCGAGGCGCAAAGTCGTGACGAGCGCCACGCTCGGGACGGGGAGCGCGCTCAAAGCGGGACTCCGTAGCGTACCGATCGTTGGGATAGCGATCATTGGCGAAACGGCCACGCTCAGGACGCAGGACCGGTTGAAGATCGTCGGGCACGTGCTGACGACCTTGGCTGCGATCGGCGCAGAGCTGCTGCAACAAGAGCGCGGCAACGGCGACGGTATCTTGGCCACTGCTGTGAGCGAGCTTTTCGGCAAGCGCACGGAACCGCTCGGGCAACGGGTTCTGTAGCGAAGGAACCAGCGTGGCAAACAGTCGCTCTTCGCGCTTGGCCAGCACGGCGGCGCGAGTTGGTACGGCCAGCGGAGCCAAGGTGCTTTGGGTAAAGCGCTCGATCATCCGCAGGCGACCACGCTGCTGCGGCGTGATCAGCATCAGGGCTTCGCCGCTTCGTCCGGCTCGTCCGGTGCGTCCGATGCGGTGGACGTAGGTGTCGAGATCGTTCGGAAGATCGAAGTTTACGACGTGGCTGATGTGGTCGATGTCCAGACCTCGGGCCGCCACATCGGTGGCCACCACCACGCGGACCCGCTGATCGCGCAGCCGCTGTAACACGGTGGCGCGCTGGGCCTGTGACAGATCACTGTGAAGCGCTTCGGCGGGGATGCCCTCACTGACCAGGGATTCGGCCAGCTCATCGGCACCAATTCGGGTGCGGGTGAACACGAGCGCGGCTTCGGGCGGATTGACTTCCAAGAGGCGGAGCAGGGCGTCGAACTTGTAGCGCTCCTCGACCACGACGAAGCGCTGACTGATGGTGTTGACAGTACGGGTCGCCGATTCGATGGCGATGTGCTCGGGATGGCGGAGCTGGTTGGCAGCCACCCTGCGAATTGCGGGCGGGAGGGTTGCCGATAGCAGCGCGGTCTGCCGTTCGCTGGGGGTCTTCCCAAGGATGGATTCGACGTCCTCGATAAAACCCATGCGCAGCATTTCGTCGGCTTCATCGAGCACTACGAACCGAACCTTATCGAGCACGAGCGAGCCACGCTCTAGGTGATCGAGTACGCGACCAGGCGTTCCCACGACGACATGAACGCCTCGGGACAGCCGACTGAGCTGCCGAACCATCGAGTCGCCACCAAAGATCGGGAGTACCGAGATGCGCGGTAGGTGCTTGCCGTAGTCATGAATGGCTGTTGCGACTTGCAGTGCCAGCTCGCGGGTCGGGCACAAAACCAGTGCCTGGACCGCTGACACGTTGGGATCGATGGAGTGGAGCAGCGGCAGCGCAAACGCAGCCGTTTTTCCGGTGCCCGTTTGGGCTTGACCGAGCAAGTCGCGACCCCGGAGCAGGACCGGAATGGCGCGGGCCTGAATCGGCGTGGGCGTGGTGTAGCCTTCGTCGGTTACCGCACGCAAGAGAGGCTCGGATAGACCGAGATCGGCAAACGTCGCTTCACTGCTCTCCTCTCCCGGGAGACGGTTTGTCGAGGCAGTAGGAAGCGAAGTTGGATGAGAATGCACCGCAGCGAGTACGTGGGTGCGAGAAGTCGGAGGGGTCGCAACAGCGACGGCCAGGTCGGTCAAACGAGCTCACTTTGTTAAGGGAAGAACAAACGGACTACTGTGAGAAGGCTGCGAACTCTACACCAATGTGCCCGCCTGTCTTGCCTTTTCTTTGGCGGCGTGAGGGTGGGGGATGGTTAGCGCCTGGGGCAGTGCAGGACTCCGCGATCGAAGACGCCGCCGATTACCAGATGCGAGCCATGGGCGACGGCAACACTCGAGGCAGATAGCCGATCACCGGGGTCGCTGAACACGGTCTTGTTCGATAGCACGGCACCTTCCGCAGAGAGCTTGATCTGCACCACCTCGGAGGGGGCGTGGCTGGCTGCGGATGTGGCATGGCGCAAGAACCGAAACGGACTGGGATGTGCGCCAATCAGGACGTCACCATGATCATCGATCGAAAAATTGTCCGGGGTGGTTTGGAGGTTGGTTACCCCAAGCTGGGTCAAGTCTCCGTTGTCCTGTCTGGCAAAAATCTTGATCCGATATCCAGGGGTTTCTGCGACGAGTACCTGCTTCTGATTCGCTGAGAGCTGGACTCCGTTGGCGTAACGCAGTCCGGACGCCACGGCGCGTGCGGAGGTTCCATCGAAGTAGACCAGCGAGCCGGTCGAGAGCATCGCAAAGTCCTCTAGGACATGACCCCAGGGGGGCTTGCGACTGTGATCGTTAGTGACATAGAACGACTCGAGCCCGCTCGCTGCCACGTCGTTGATGCTGACAAAGTGAGGCGCTTGAACGGTGCGAACCAGGGTGAGCCATTGTCTGCCCGGTTCTTGATCGAGTCGGAAGATGGCGACGGACTCACCGCGTGGGCTGTGATGTACGGCGAACAGGCGTCGTTCGCCACTGGGGTGGATGAAAAACCCGATTCCGTGTGGACGGAGCGCTTCGCCCATCCCTTGCAGGGGAAGTTTGGTCGGTGCAGCCTCGTCATCTGGGTGCCAACGAAAGATTGCGCCGGGATCGGGACGAAAGGTGCCGGTGCTGCGACGGTTGGCGGCTGCGATGTAGAGCGTTCCGGTTTGGTGATCGAACTCCATGTCCTCGGCGCCGATCAGTCCGTCCGCAGACACCAGGTGGCAGCCCTCGGTGGCAAGTGCAGGGGTCTGGACGAGCGGACGCAGCGAGGAGATGGCTACGACCACATACGCCAGCAGCGCGATGACAAACAGGAGCGTGACAAATCGACGAATGGTCATGAATCGGCCTTGCTGCGGTGTGAATGGGAAGTGTGCTTACGGAATCGGCAGTCCGGCGCGCTTGCGGGCCACATCGAGGAGCGTCTCGGGTCCGGCGAACGGCTGGGCTTTCAGTTTTGCGGCCTGTCCGAGCAGACTTTCGATCCGTTTGCGCTCGGTTTGCAGTTTGGGGACGTCGTCTTCCTCGACATCGGCGGGTTCGGGCAGCAGCTTCTGGGCCGCCTGCAAGTGGGGCAGGGCGCGCCCCGGTTGACCCAGTCCTAACCACGCTTCACCAATCAACGCACGCAGCTTTTCCCGATAGGGAATCAGGTACCGCACCATGTCACCGAATCGTGTTACTTCTTTGAAGCGCTTCTTTTTTGCGAGGCGTTCGACCAGAGCGGTCAAGACCTTGTCGTCGGA
>CALLYL010000312.1 GCA_937859535.1 uncultured Myxococcales bacterium | reverse complement strand
CGGGTCGATGAGCAGCAGCACATCCCTTTTGCGCTCGTCTCGAAAAAACTCTGCCACGGTGAGCGCGGTGAGCCCGACGCGCCAGCGCGCTCCTGGTGGTTCGTTCATTTGCCCGAACACCAGCGTCGTGTTTTTGAGCACGCCCGACTGCTTCATATCGAGCCACAGCTCATTGCCCTCTCGGGAGCGCTCACCGATGCCCGCGAACACCGAGACGCCGCCGTGGCTCTGCACGGTCGCCCGAATCAGCTCCATGAGCAGCACCGTCTTACCGACGCCAGCCCCCCCGAACAACCCCGCCTTGCCACCACGATGAAGGGGAAGTAACAAATCGATGACTTTGATGCCGGTCGAAAACACCTCGGGCGTGTGTCCCTGCGTCGACAGGGGCGGTGCCGCACGATAGATCGGACGCTGCGGGGTTTCCGGCGGTGGCGGTGGTAGGTTGTCGATCGGTGCTCCCAGCACATTACAGAGCCGCCCGAGCATGTTTTCACCGACGGGAACGTGGATACAACGGCCGCTTCGCTCGACCGGCAAACCGCGACGCAGTCCTTCGGTGTAGTCGAGCGCGACCGTGCGCACTTGCCCGACGTCGGTGTGCTGCTGAACTTCCAAGACCAGCTTGCGACCTGCATGATCGATGAACAGGGCCTCGCCGATATCAGGCAACTCCCCATCGGGAAAGCGAACATCGACGACCGAGCCGCGAACTCGCACCACGGCCCCCATCGCGTTCATCGTGAGCCTCCCGTCAGCAGAGCACTCGCCGTCGCCACTTCGAGAATCTCACTGGTAATCGAGTCTTGTCGCTCAGCCCGCTCTCGCTGCCGCAGCTCGCCAAGCTGCTCTTCTAGGTTGCGGTGCGAGGCATCCATCGCCGCAAAGCGGGCCGCCTGCTCGCACGCGAAAGACGACGCAATCATCCACGTCACCTGGGAAAATACATACTCTTGCAACAGCCTCGCCGTCAGCACTTCGGCGGGCAACGTGTGGTGTGGAGGATCTCCATCGAGCACCGTCGGCGCAACCTGCGGCGGAAACAAGCGCTGACGGAACGGCTCGTAGCTGGCCGAACCCCGCAGTCGAGCAAATATCACCTCGATCTCGGCCACCTCTCCGCTGGTCACTGCTTGGAACAGGCTCTCAACGAGCACACTGGCGGTCCTGGACACCGCGCCAAGCGTCGTGGGCATGCTATCGGAGTCCAAAATCGGCAGTCCGCGCTCCTGGCAATGACGAAGCCCTCGATTGCCAAGCACCTGCAACTGACAAGGCGACTCTGCTCTCGCCTTCTCCACTTGGGTCAATAGCACATCGTTGAGCGCTCCGACGAAGCCGTGCTCCGATAGACACACCACCAGCCGCCGTGCGCCGGTCCGCTCGACAAGCGGCTGCGCTTTCGACGGCGCAAGCAGTCCCATGCCTTGCTGGAGCGCTGAGAGCGTCGCCGCCGCGTAGCGTTCCAACCCAGCGAAATTCTCCTGCGCTTGCCGCTGCCTCGCTGCGGCCAGCGATCGCATCGCCTGCGTCAGGTCGCTCAGTTGCTGCACGGTACGGATATGCGATGAGAGGTCAGCTCCGAACATCTGTGCCCTCGCTGGCCTCTAGTCGAGCCACCACCGCCTGCATGGCGGTCCGCAACTGCTTTTGTTCTTCATCGGTGAGCACAGCGCCTTGTTCAATCCGCAGCGCCAGCATCGCTAGTTCACCGGTGAGAAGCGTGAGCACGGCATCGCGGAAGCGCCCGACCATCGCCACCTCGGCCCCGTCCAGTAGTCCGTCCTCGATCGATTGCAGCAACGCGACCTGATGGGCAGTCGACAGTGGCTGAAACTGCGGCTGAAGCAGCGCCGCCCGAACCCGTCGCCCACGATCGATCACTTTCTGGGTACGCTGATCGATAGCGCCACCGAAGCGAGTGAATACCTCAAGCTCTAGAAACTGGGCATAGCCGAGACGAAGACTCTCGGACACCCGCCGGAGCACCGGCAACTGGGTCTTGCCACCGACGCGAGAAACGCTCTTGCCGACATCAATGGCCGGCTTTTGACCCTCACTCCACAGCCGTGGTTCCAAAAATATCTGTCCGTCAGTAATTGAAATGAGGTTGGTCGGAATATAAGAAGACAAGTTCCCTGCCAGCGTTTCGGCAATTGGTAGCGTGGTCAGCGAACCACCACCACGCTCGTTCGATAGCCGGGCAGCTCGCTCGAGGAGCCGGGAGTGTAGATAGAAAACGTCGCCGGGATAGGCCTCGCGACCTGGTGGCTGACGGAGCAGAAGTGCCACCTGCCGATGAATCTGGGCGTGCTTGGTCAGATCATCGAAGACCAGCAGCACGTGCCGGCCTCGATCGCTAAAGTACTCGGCCATCGAGCACGCTGCATACGGAGCCAGCCACTGCAAACCCGCTGCGGCGTCAGACGCTGCCACGACACAGATGGTGCGCGCTTTCGGACCACGCTCGCGAATCGCTTGCACGGCCTGCGCCACCGAGGAAGATCGCTGACCAATGGCCGCATAGACGCAGATCACGTCGCTCGCGTTCTGACTGATGATTGTGTCGACGGCAATCGCCGTCTTACCGGTAAATCGGTCGCCGATGATTAGCTCGCGCTGCCCTCTTCCGAGCGGCAACATCGCGTCGATCGCAGTAATACCAGTGTGCAGTGGCTCAGTGACGGGCTGACGCTCGGTGATGCTCGGTGCAGCACGCTCGATCGGCAGATGAGAGGAGGACTGGATCGCAGGCCCGCCATCGAGCGGCTGACCGAGTGGGTCGACTACCCGCCCGAGTAGAGCGTCCCCAACCGGAACCTCCATCACTTGACCGCTGCCACGAACCGGTGAGCCTGCGGTAATGCCGTCCTGACGACCGAGTAGCACGCAGCCAATTTGGTCTTCATCGAGCACCACCACCATCCCAAGCACACCCGAGGCAAAACGAAGCACCTCACCAAGCTGCGCCTGCGGCAGGCCCTGGACCTGCACCACTCCATCTGCCAGAGCCAAGACTCGTCCCAAAGACTCTGGCTGCGGGGATAGGTCAAGCGCCGATACCAGGCGCTGGGCCTGCATCGACCAGTCGGACAGCTTGCTCAACAGGTCGCTCATCGCAACAGCGTCTCGGCCTGGACTTTCGCGAGCGCCCCCGCCAAGTGTAGAGCAAACGACAGATGGCCCAGTCTCAGCTCGACGCCAACCCGCAGCTTGGGATCCAGCCGCGTCGTCACCGCAACTTCGCCACCTGCCAGCGCAGCCAGCTCACCGTGGATCGCCGCCAGTTGTGTCGGACTGACCTCAGCGGTCACATGCAGCTCGGCACCATGCCGACGCAGTTCGATGACCAGACGCTCGCGCTCGGCCAACGACAGCGTCGCAATCTTGCGCACTGCTGTCTGCACCGCGCTCAGCGGATCGACCACCACCGCACCGTCTTGTAGCAGTCTTTCGGCGATCACCAGCCCAAGCTGAACCGCTTGCTGCCGAAGCTCACGCTCGACTTCGTTGCGCTCTCGCTCGAGCAGAGCCGTCTGCTTGGCTCTCTGCTCATCGAACTGCGCCTCAATCGTCTTGCGCAGCGCGGACGTCTCGACCTCGGCCTGTTTCTGCGCAAGCTGGAGCACGCCCTGCTTTTCGTCTTCGAGCGCGGCCAGCTTGTCGAGGTATTCCTGCTTGAGTCGCTCGGCCTGCTGCCGCTCCGTCACTGCAGCCGTTTGTTCCAGCGCCACTTTGCGCTTGCGCTCATCGATGACCGCGAGAATGGGCCGATACAGAAAGCGCTGTAACAGAAACACCAACACCAAGAAGTTGATCGTCTGAAGCGCGACGTTCCACAGCGAGATATGCATCGCTTACTTAACGAATGGGTTGGCGAAGAGCAGCACCAGCGCAACGACCAAGCAATAAATCGCCATCGCCTCGATCATGGCCAGACCAACAAACAGCGACCGCGAGATCGTCGGCCCCGCTTCCGGTTGCCTGGCAATCGCTTCCATGGCCGCTTGAATCGCACGGCCCTCGGCCAGCGCTGGACCCATCGCGCCAAAACAGACCGCGATGACCGCACCAAGGATGCTCACCACCTGAACACTCATCTTCCTACAGTCTCCTTGTGATCGTGGCTTTGCGTCTGCGGATGATCCTCGACCGCAGCCGCAATGTACACCGTCGCCAAGATGCTAAAGATGTACGCCTGAACCACGCCGGTTAAAAGCCCAAACAAGATGATGGGAATCGGCACAAGTAGCCCAGCCACTGACACAATCACCCCGAGGATGAGTCCGTGGCTCATGAGGTTACCGAACAGCCGCATCATCAGCGAAAATGTCCGTGTCAGCTCCGATAGGACGTGGATCGGAAACAGGATCGGCGTCGGCTGAAAGAAGTGCTTGAGGTACTGCACGAGTCCATGGCGACGGATGCCAAAGTAGTACACCGACACAAACACCACCAAGCCGAGTGCAATCACCGTTTCCAGCCGCTCGGTCGGTGGTGTCAATCCAGGCAGCAGGGACAGCGAGTTGGCGACGATCAAGAACAGAAAGAGCGTACCAAGCAGCGGCAAATAGGTACGGCCCTGCTTGCGCGTTACTTCCTCAATTTGGTCGAGAATCGTGGTCACGATCACCTCGACGATGGCTTGCAGCTTGCCGGGCTCGGAACGAAGGGTTCTGGACAGCGCAAAGCTCCCCGCACCAAGAAGCAGCGTAATCCCGCAGCTAGTGAGCAATGAGCCACGGATGGGCACCGGCCCCAACTGAAGAAGGATCGGCTCAAGGAGCGGTGAGGTCATCCGGCTGTCTCCGAAGCCAAACGTATAGCGCAAGGTGGGTCGGCACAAACCCAAGTAGCCCGTACAGCAGAACCTGCCGCCCGAGATAGCCAAGCAGAGCCATCACTGCCACCAGCGCAAGCAGCCGAACGACGTGCAGAAGCACCGCCCAGCCAGCATGTTCGGTCGCCGTATAGAGCCGAGTGTTCCAGCGCAGCAGCAGCACGTAGCTGGCAGCGAGCAAGACCCCGAGGCCAAACCCAAGAGCAATCGTCATCGCAGTCCTCCGCTCAAAAGGTCGCTCGCCATCATCTAGCAAACAAGCATACTCGCTGCCGATGCTAGCTGTGTTTCGTTACGACCGAACCAGCTAACTACAACCGCCGCCGAACCGGAGACTCCTCGCTGGCATCCGCTTGCAAGCGACCACTTGGCTCACGTCGCAACCGAGACATCGCGACCTTGGGATCGTGGGTGTAGAACAAATACGCGCCTCGGTCGCACAGCTCAGACAACAGCGCGGTCTTCTCGTCGATGAGCAGCTCGGGATAGCGATCGTAGCCCATCGTCATCGGCAGATGGACCCAGGCCGTCCCTGGCACCAGATCCCCCGCGAAGACCACCGCACGGTCGGGCGATGGACCCTGCACTTCCGTAAGCAGCAGACCCGGGGTGTGACCACTGGAGTAGTGAAAGCGCAGGCCAGGCAGAGACGGATCTCGCTCAACCCCATCGGCCAAAACCTGGAGCCGCCCGCTGTCACGTAGCAGCCCTTGCAGCTCAGGAATAAACGACGCCCGGTCGCGGACATGAGGATGCTCGGCGCGGGCCAGCGCAGACTGACTGACCACGTAGCGTGCTTTCGAAAACAGCAGCCGTCGTGGCTCGTTAGCCGAGTACGGGGCCAACAGTCCGCCTGCATGGTCAAAATGCAGGTGCGACAAGATCACGTCGGTGATGTCGTCAGGCTGAAGGCCCAGTTCCCGCAAAGAGCGCAGCAGCACATGATCCTCTTCGACAACACCAAAGCGACTACGCAACTCGGGTGCGAAAAACACACCAATCCCGGTCTCGAGCAGAATTTTGCGATCTCCGCTCTCGACGAGCAGAGCCCGGCAAGCGAGGCTGATGCGGTTTTCGACATCCGGCACAAAGAATCGTGTCCACAAAGCCTTGGGTGCGTTGCCAAACATCGCTCCGCCATCAAGACGTTGCGAGTTCCCAGCGACTGCGGTGAGGAATATCTCGTCCATCGGCCGATTATGACCAAAAGCTTGTATGCTGTCCTGGCCATGCTCCGCAGTTCACCCGACGCTCCTCAGGAGCAGCCCGCTCGCTTGGGTGGGTTGATCCTGTTCCTGGTGATGGTTGCCCTGTGGGATGGTTACGATCTGCTCGCGCTGTCACAAACGCTGCCAGAGCTGCGCACATCATTCGGGCTATCGGTGAGCGAAGGCGGTCGTTTGGTGGCCATCGCCAACATTGGCACGGTGTTTGGTTACTTCGTGCTTCGTCGTGCCGACAGCATCGGTCGCAAGCCGGTGCTGCTGTGGTCAGTCCTCGGATACTCGCTGGCGGCCCTGGGGTCGGCGCTGGCTCCCTCACCACTGCTGTTTCTGCTGGCGCAGCTCGCGTCGCGGGTCTTCATCGTCAGCGCCCTGGCCACCGCCGCCCTGTTCGCTGCCGAGGAATTCCCGCTCCGCTATCGTCGTCACGCCATCGGCCTGCTGGTGTCGATCGCCAGCCTTGGCGGAGTCCTCTGTGCCGTCATTGCGCCACGACTGCTCGCGACCTCGTACGGCTGGCGCAGCACCTACTTCGTGGGAGCGGGGGCGCTGCTGATGCTCCCATACGGCGTATTCCGACTTCGCGAGACCCAGAGTTTCCTTACGATCGATCAGCACGTTGTTCCATCACTGACCACGATCTGGCGCGCCGGTCATGGCCGGATGCTGCTCGTCTGTACGTCCCTGTGGCTATTGACCTACTCGGTGAACCAGAGCACGACAACGTTTTGGAAGGAACACGCCATCTCGGACCTGCACCTGTCGCAACAAATCGTCGGCAACTACGTCGGGTTGGCAGCGACCTTGGCGATCCCGTTATCGGCTGCGGTTGGCCCACTACTCAATCGCTGGGGACGACTGCGAGGCAGCGTGCTCGTCTATCTCGCGATGGCGCTCGGGCTGACCGGGGCCTACACGCTACCACCCGGCTTTTTGCTGCGCTGCGCCCTCATCATCATGGTCGGCACTGCCAGCGGGGCGCTGGTGATCGCAACCACGGTCACCGCAGAGAGCTTCCCCACCAAACAACGCGGCGATGCGATGGCGTGGTCAAACAGCCTGCTCGGTCGGTTCGGGTTCATCTTGTCCCCACTTATCATGTCGTCACTGGCCGAAGAGCGTGGTTGGTCTAAGACGATGCCAATTTTGGCAATTCTGCCGATGATCGCACTGTGCATTGTGTGGCGATTCGTCCCGAACAAAGCCTTCCGTGGCGATGGCGACTTTGATAGCCTCTAGGACTAAGTAACTTCAGCGAGACTCCGGGTAGGCGATGTCCCAAGAGCAGAAGGAAGCCGAGAAGCTCGTCGGTCTGGTTCTAAACGGTACCTACCGACTGGAGCAGCTCCTGGTGACGGGTGGCATGGGCGCGGTATTTCGCGCTCGTCACGTCCGCACCGGCGGCGTCTGCGCCATCAAGGTGCTGCACCAGCGTGCGGCGATGCAGGGCGACTTAAGCGAGCGCTTTCAAGACGAGGCCCGGATCATCGCCGGGCTGCGTCACCCAAACATCGTCCAGGTAAGCGACCTCGACCGCGACAAGTCCGGCATGGCGTTCATCGTCATGGAGCTGCTCGAGGGCGAGGACCTGCAAGATCGGATCGAGCGCACGGGCAGCATTCCGCTCGATGAGGCGCTGCTCATCACTCGGCAGCTCTCCTCGGCGCTGCATGCGGCTCACTTGCGCGGTGTGACCCATCGTGACCTCAAGCCGCGCAACATCTTCCTGTCTCGTCACGAAGAAAACGGCGAGGTGATTCAGACCGCCAAGGTGATCGACTTTGGCGTGTCCAAGGTGCCTCGGCCGGCCGACAAGGCGACGCGTGACCTGCTGGTGCTGGGAACGCCGCGCTACATGGCCCCCGAAGGCGCGATGGGGCAAAACTCGCAGATCGACGGACGCTCGGATCAGTGGTCGGTGGGGGTCATCCTCTATCGAATGCTGTCCGGGAAGCTGCCGTTTGATCACGAAAACGTCATCGACCTGTTCAAGCAGGTCATCAACGAGCAGCCGACCCCCATTGAACAGCTTGTCCCCACAGTACCGCCCCACGTTGCGGCGGCGATCGTGCGCTCGCTGTCCAAGAAGAAGGAAGATCGCTTCCCGTCGATGCTCGAGTTCATGCACGCCCTCGATCCGCCACCGGCTGCTCCGCCGTTTTCGCTCAAGCGCAGCCTGCTGTTTGGAATCGGTGGTGCAGTCATGGCAGGGCTTATCGTGATGCCGCTTCTTGTGCGCGAGCTACAGGGCAAGAAGCGAACCGGTCAGGTCGGGCAGATGCTGGTGCAGGCCGACGAAGCGCTGATGGATGAGCGCTGGGATGAGGCGGTCAAGCTGGCCAGCCAAGTCCAGACGGTACCGGGGCAGCCTCCGTATGTGGCGTCTGCGGCAGAGAACATCAAGCGGCGGGTCGAGCGCGGTCGAAAGATATCAGGCGATGTGCAGCAGATCATGCAGTCGCTCACCAACAAAGACTATGACGGGGCGCTGTCTCGCAATCGCGATCTGCCCCCCAGGACGAGCTTCCGTATCACCGCGCAGCAACACTACGATCTGCTGCAGCAGCTTGTCGTCGCCTATCACCTTCAGCAAGCCGAGGCCGAGCGCTCGCTGGGCAACTGCGACAAGATCGAGCCGCATGTCTCGAAGATCCTGGAACTCGTGCCCGATCACGTCGATGCACTGACTGCTCGATGGCGACCGTGTGCGCTGATCACGGGACAGCCGCCGGGAGTCCGCAAGCTCGCTGGCTATCCGCCGCTACGAGACTTTGCCGACAAGCCACTTGGCATGCCGGGCGAGCATGACAAGCAGCGCAACAACTTCGCGGAAATTGATCGGGCACTACGAGACGCCCAGATTGCCCACCAACACGGCGAGTACATGAAGGCGGTGGCGCTGGCACACACAGCGACCTCAGTGCCGATTCGCAGCCTTCCCGCCTGGCGGATTGTCGGCGTGTCGGCCTGTCACTTAAAGAGCCGCGACATCCTCGACTACGTCATTCCGCACCTCGACCAAGCGTCCAAAGAGTTCGTGCGCAGCCGCTGTACCTCGGCAGGCTACAAGGTTCCGTTCTAGCCAGTTTTTGCTCGCTTTTGTCCGTTCTGGCCCTTTGCTCCGCACAACCCAGCCAGGTATGGTCCGGCCTTCTTTCCAAAGGAG
>CALLYL010000311.1 GCA_937859535.1 uncultured Myxococcales bacterium | reverse complement strand
CATGTCCCTACGTAGGTTGGTAATCGGTGGTTCGCTGCTGCTCGGTACGGTGCTGGCGATCGGCACGGCGCAGGCGCAGCCGATGCGTCGAATGGAACGCAACGCCAGTCGGGCAGAGGTCGGACGCAGTGCTCGCCAGCTCCAAGACGACATGCGGGACTTGCAGAACTTCCGCAACACGCTGGCGGCGTTCGATATGGCCTGGCAGCGTCGCGATGGGGCGGGCGTGAACGCCGCTCTGAACAGCTTCGTGCAGCAGGGTCGCGCCGAAGTAGCCGAGCAGCGTCGCGAGACGATGCAGGCGCAGAACGAGGCTGCCCGCTCGAACTGGGAAGCCCGTCGCGATCGAAACTGGAAAGACGCCCGCGATGCCCGTGATGACCGTCGCGATGCGATGCAAGAGCGGCAAGAGCTTGCGCAAGAGACGGCGGCGCTCAATGACCTGGAGCGAGCGGTGGCGTCGACGTATCAGTGGGGGCCGAATGTTCCGGCGCTGTCGAATGCGCGGCAGGCGATGCAGCGCTTCATCCGGCTGGCCGAGATCGAGGTCCGCCGCTCCCATCGTGAGCTGCGCGAAGATCAGCGCGAGCTACGGGAAGATCAGCGAGCGATGCGACGTGGCTATCCGCAGCCCCCACCACCAGGCTACGTCGCGCCGGGTCCGCAGCCGGTCTACGTTCAACCGCAGCCTCCTCCGCCGGTCTATGTCCAGCCGCAGCCGCCACCACCGGCCCCGGTCTATGCACCAGCGCCGCCGCCTCCAGTCTATGCACCAACGCCTCCGCCGACGGCCCCCACCCGGGCCCCTCTGTATCGCCCCCCCGGAGCCGGAGCCCCGCCGCCACCACCGCCGCCGCCGCCTACGTAAACAGGGTGGCGTCGCCAGCTCTGGCTGTTAGGTGGCCGTTTTCCCATAGGCCGACTCGCTCCATCCACGACTCGAACTCCGGGGCGGGGCGGAATCCGAGGACTTCGCGCATGGTGGCGTTGTCGTGGAACGAGGTGCTCTGGTAGTTGAGCATGATGTCGTCGCCCATCGGCAGGCCCATAAAGAAGTTGCAGCCCGCGCTGGCGAGCAGGATTTCGAGGTTTTCGAGATCGTTGTGGTCGACGTCGGCGTGGTTGGTGTAGCAGGCGTCGCAGCCCATCGGCAGGCCGTGCAGCTTGCCCATGAAGTGATCTTCGAGGCCAGCGCGGGTGATCTGGCGGGCGTCGAACAGGTACTCGGGGCCGATGAAACCGACGACGGTATTGACCAAGAACGGCTGGAAGTAGCGGGCGAGGCCGTAGTTGCGGGACTCGCAGGTGAGCTGGTCGACGCCATGATGGGCGTTGGCCGATAGTGCGCTGCCCTGCCCGGTCTCAAAGTACATGACGTTCGGGCCGGTCGCGGTGCCGAGCTTGCGGGTCATGTCCCAGGCCTCGCGCAGCATCTCGATGTTGACGCCGAAGGCTTTGCAGCCGGACTCGGTGCCGCACAGCGACTGAAACATCAGGCCCAGGCGCGCCCCGTTCTGGAGTGCCTTCATCTGGGTGGTGACGTGGGCGAGGCAGCAGTTCTGCGTCGGAACTTGCCACTCCTCCAGAAAGTCGTGGGTCGCATCGAGAATGCGGCGGGTGATCTCCCAGTTGTCGGTGACCGGATTGATGCCGATCACGGCGTCGCCGCAGCCAAACGACAGCCCATCGCGGAGCGAAGCAAGGATGCCGTCAATGGAGTCGTTTGGATGATTGGGTTGCAGACGGACGCTCACCCGACCGGGCAAGCCCACGGTGTTGTTGGCGTGAACGACGACGCGGATCTTGCGGGCCGCTGCGAGCAGGTCGAGGTTCGACATCAGCTTGGCGCAGGCCGCGATCATCTCGGAGCTGAGGCCGCGTCCAAGGCGGAGCAGATCGGGTCCGCTCACATCGGTGCGCAGAACATGCTCGCGGAGCTGCGACACCGTCCAGTTCTTCACCGACTGAAAGATCGGCTGGTTGAGCTCGTCGAGGATGAGCCGCGTGACGGCGTCTTCCTCGTACGGAACCGCCGGATGGTCGATAAATGCCGAGAGCGGCACCTCGGACAGCACCAGCTTGGCCGCCACCCGCTCCAGCGCGTCCGCCGCTGCTACGCCCGCCAGCCGGTCGCCCGATTTTTCCTCGTTGGCCTTGGCCATCACCTCGCAGAGGTCGCGAAACTGATAGGTCTTGCCGCGCAGAGTCGCCCGAAGCTTCATTTTGCGCGAATCGTTACTGTCCCCATCGAACAGCGTCAAGCGATTTTCCGAAAAGCGTGCCCTCTGGTCGCGACGAGAAGGAATCAGTCGTGGTTTCTGGTTCGCAGGACGCCGACTCCGGGATCTTGGGCGGGCACGTTGACATCCTTCCACGGCACCACACCGGGCGGTTTCCAGGCACTGCTGCGGCTCACTTGGATCCAGATCGGGTTGGTCAGCGCATAGGGCTGCGGATTGCCCACGACCACGGCCCCGATGTCGGTGGTGGCGGCGATTCCCAGCGGCCCGGCCAGCGCCCCCACCGCGTCTGATACCAGCAGGAACGGCTCCTCGGTTCCGGTCACCACGGGGAACATCGGACGATCGCCCACCGCCTCCATCACAATCCACGAGTCCTTGGTCATCATGAGCGGAAGCTGTCCGGTGACGGGTCCGCCCGGTGCCGCCGCGTTGTCGGCCAAGTTGCGGTTTGGATCGACCAGGATGCGCTGCACCATCCGTCCATTCACATAGACGTGAATCCGGCTCACCGACACCCACGGAGGCGCGGCCAAGCGATACTTCACGGTCACCTTCCCATCGGGGGCCTGCACATCCGATCCAATCTGCGCCGGAGCAGACTCGGTACCTTGGGCCGAAGGAACGGTCACCGTGAAGGTCAAAAACGGTCCATGGGAGAGCGTCGCCGCATGTTTGTTCTTGATCGCATCGACCAGCTTGCCGGAGTCCACTCGCACCGGATCATCGTCGCCAAAGTACAGGAAGGTCCGGGGAGCGCCCGGCTCCTCTCCGACATCGGCGTGGGTATCCGAAGCAGCAATCGCGGTGTGCCGATATCCCTGATTGAGCAGATGGAACCAGTCATCCACTGCGCCGGGAAACACCGCTTCGACGTTGTCGAGTCCACTTGCGCCGGGATCGGCGGTGGGCGTCTTGTCGAGCAGAATGGTGCCGGGGATGAGCGCCTCGGTCGTGCTCGATGGACGCAGGATCTTGCCGTTGAGGCTACAGGGATCAAGCTGTGTCTTGGGATCAAATCCCGACGGCAGCGGCTTGTAACAGGCAGCGGGCCAATCGCTCGGCACGCGGACACTGTGGATCTGATGTCCGAGCTTGCCATTTAGGATCTCCAGCGCATCGCAGCCGTAGGACAAAAGACTCTTGCCGCGCTCGTCGTGAAACGCGGTTCCGTTCGCGCCCGCGAGTCGCTTCGACGTTCCTTGCGAGACCATCTCTCCGGTGATGCTCGAGCGTCCGTACTGGTTGAAGTAACCCTGGGTGGAATCACGCGGGTGATTGCAGACAATGATGTTTGAACCCGCCGCCGGATCGGCCAATTTGCGCAGTCCTGCGAACAGCTCTGCGGGAGGCCGCCCAAACCACTCAAACGCGCCGTGCGTCACCGGACCGACTTGGTACTCGAGCGGATAGGAGTTGAAGTGGCCACTCTCTAGCGTCGTAAACTCGATTCCCACAAAGCTCTGCATCCACGGACGGAGCCCGAGCAGATCAAGCTGCGGTCGCCAGTCCGAGATGAAGTTGTGATCGGTCGAGATCACCACCTCGACGCCCTCCCCCGCTGCGGAGGTCAGCCGGGGCACGATTCCCATCCGCGAGTCGATCGAGTTTTCGCTGTGAACGTGCGCGTCCATCGACATCCAGCCGGTGGTATCGACCACCCGTGTAAGCTGCGCCGAAGCAGAGGCCGCATTCCCAAACTCGACAGAGACCGGGACAGAGACGAGGTCATACTCAAAGCCGCGACTGAAGTAGACGGTGTACTGCCCCGGACGAACCGGAATCGTGACGTGTCCATCGGCATCGGTATACGCCACCGCTTCGATGAAGGCGCGCTGTCCGTCCTTTTTGTCGCTCAGCATATCGGTGAAGCGATAGTCCTCGCCCGCTTGCACATCGAATACGCCACCGGATCGCCGCTGCGCGTCACTCAGAGCGCGATCGTACTGCGCCACCACCGAGACTTTGGCGGGCAGCGGTCGTCCCGACTGATCCACCACCATCGCTTGCAGATAGCTGGGCGGTGGTAACACCGGATCAATGAAGGTACCTTCGCCAGCTTTGATCTCGAAGCGCACAAATGGTCCCAGTGGTCTCCCTGCGCTCTGCACGCGATAGGCGTAACGGCCCGGCGGCAGATTCCCAACCAGGTTCCCCGCATCATCGGGATAGTCTTGGGAGTACGGTCGGCAGAGCGTCTTTGCCGTCGCAGTCTCACACAGTCGCAGCCCAGCATCTAGGTAGTCCTCTGCCTTGGCAAACGCAGAGGCGGTCAATCCCAGCTCTTGATAGATCAGGACTTGTCCGCTGCTGGTCGACTCGCCGCCCTGGTTGGCGCGCAGGATTCCTTGATAGCTGCCGGTCTTGTTTCCGCGCAGCGTCATCACATCGTCCACGATCGAGGCGACGTCGCCACCGCCCACGATGAAGAACTGCGTCATCTCGACAAATCCGCTCGGCGCGATCGTGGTCTTGACCGAGTCACTGAACACCCCAATAAACGAGATCGCGGTAAACGGAACCAGCAGTGAGGTGTTGTCGATCGGAGTAAACGTATCGGTGTACTTTCCCAGGTTGCGATACGCGCTCTCATTCTGCTTCACAAAGTTCGTCTCGCTTGGCGCGGCGGCGAGTCCGTAGCTGACTCGATCGCTCATGCGACTGGATGCAGAGGCGATGAACTCTGTGACCACTCCGTTGAACGCGGGCAGCGGGAGTCCTCGTCCAAAGGAACGCTCCAGCGGATGGCGAAGATCAAACCCAGTGCCCGGCAAAAAGACGTTGTTCATCCGTCCGTAGAGCATCACCATTCCGATCGGGACGCGTACCGTGCTGAGGTCGACACCGCCGATCTGCTGTTGGAAGGTGGTATTGGCCAGTACCGAGCTGGGAATCTGGAGCGGCCAGCGGGTCTTGTTGATGATGCGCGAGTGAATCTCTACCCGACGCGCACCCGGTCGCAGTACGTAGTCGACTTCATAGCGGGCGTTGTCGTTTTTGAGCTTGTTCAGTTCGGCGGCAAAGTCTGTAAACGGGAGCCCCAGAAGGAGTGCCAGTCGCACCAGCTCACTGTTACCGGTATCGGAATGCGATGCCGTCGGGAGCAAGTAGTTCAGAAACAGGCTATCGAACACCTTGAGGAGGGTCAGAAACTCGCCGCCACCACCCGAGGCGCGCACCACAGCGACCCCTTCCTCGTAGTGAACACGACTCTGCCCGTAGCGCTCCTCAAACGGCTTGGTCCCGTCGGACAAAACCTCTACTTTGTCGCAGGCAACGGCTTGGAAGAAGAACGATGGAAACATCTCTGCAAAGATGTCGTTTCCGCCCAAGCGGTTCGATTCGTTGCGGCCTTGCTGATCGAAGCGACGCAGATCGGCATCGATGATGCTGCCTCCGTAGACGCCGAAGCCTCGGGAAAATCCGGCGTTCTGGATGACGACGCGAATGCGATCGTTTTCCATCATGAAGTCGCCGACTTCACCAAGCGCCCGAGGACCACCACCAAAGAGCTGCGCTCGATCGGTCACCCGAAAGGCACGTGGCAACATCGCCGCTGGTTCACGCTGACACGTCCCAAAGCCAAGCAGCACAAGCACACAGAATGCCAACACCAGGATGCGATTCATCGCTTCCTCTCGATTAGAAGGCCGCTACGATGTCTGCTTCGAAGCGGTCGTTGTTGAGGATGTTCGGACTCTGTTCGCTGGTCAGTGTGTAGTTGAGCGAGACGTGAACTGGGAAGGTCCGCGTCGGGCGAACGAACACACCAAAGGTGTGATACAGGAGCGCGAACGACTCATCAAACTGCCGGTCGGTATCGGAAATCGGCGTCGTTGCGTAGTGTGCTCGCGGCGCATAGGAAGCGACCCGATATCCCGGTGTCACTTCGAGCGGAATCTTGGGAATGGTATAGCGCAGGTGCGCCCACCAGCCGAAGCGCTCGAGCGGAGGAATCGCGCTCAAGGTATCGCGGGTGGTCTTCACATACAGAACCGCTGCTTGCAGTTCGATTCCCAAGTAGGAACCGGCAAAATCGGCGGCCACTCCGACATCGGTCTCCTTGATCAAATCGGGCAAATTTCCGACA
>CALLYL010000310.1 GCA_937859535.1 uncultured Myxococcales bacterium | reverse complement strand
GCCTCATCTCCTTCAGATTCTTGGTTGGGTCGTTTTGTTAGGGGCTCTAAGTCGGGATCCTCGTGCGTTGGCGGAGGCGCTGTTTCCCGTCATCGGACCCGCAATCCAGCGCGCCATCCGAAGCGCTCTGCGGGAGATGGTGGCCAGCCTAAACTTGGTGGTGGAACGGAGTCTGTCCGTTCGTGCGTGGGGTTGGCGCCTGGAGGCGTGGCGCAGTGGGCGTTCGTTTGCTGAAGTCGCCCTGACCCATAGCGTGGTCTATCAGGTCGAGCAGGTATTCTTGATCCATCGACCTTCCGGTATTTTGCTTGCCGAAGTGGGCGGCGTGCAGGTCGCAGAGGCTGATACGGTTTCGGCGATGCTCACCGCCATCACAGACTTTGTGAAGGACTCCTTTGCCAAGCAAGAGTCGGGATCGCTGGAGGAACTACAGGTTGGCCATTACACGATTGTGATTGAGGAACAGCAGCGCCTACTGATTGCGGCGGTGGTCAGAGGTATTGCACCGAGTGCACAGATTCGGGAAGCGCAGCGAGAAGCACTGGCAGCGATCCGGTCCGTGCATGCCTCCGATCTGGAGCACTTTCGCGGCAACTCCGACCTGTTTGAGGATACCCGGCCCCACCTTGAGCGCTGTTTGCTTAGTCAGTACGCAGGTCGACCCCTTGGCCAGTCACGGCTCGGAGGTCGGCTGCTGTTGGCGGTCATGGTGATCCTGTTGGCGGTGATCTCCGCTGTGGTCGGCAAGCAAGTCGTGCGGTCGGCGCGAGTGACGCACTTTGCGGACAGACTCCGCAGCGAGCCCGGGATCGTGGTGGTGAGTGCTGAGGTGCGACGTGGCAAACACGTCATCACGGGACTGCGTGACCCGCTGGCTGTCGATCCGAGCGCGCTGCTTCGGGAATCCGCTCTCCCAAACGGAGAGGTTGAGTTTGCATGGGCCGCCTATCAATCGATGGATTCGCGTTTCATCTTGAGACGGCTACAGACCTTGCTGCGTCCCCCATCCTCGATCTCGCTCGGACTGACCGATGGTGTGGTTCGCATCACCGGTAGCGCGTCGCATCGCTGGATAGAGGATGCCAAGCGCCTCGCTTCATCGCTGGGCGGTGTCGACCAAGTGATGGTCGACCAGGTGATAGATCAAGATCGACAGACCTTCATTCGCAGTGGAAATGTGCTGTCCTCGCTGCTTGTCCACTTTGAAAAAGGGCTGTCTGTGGTCCTGCCAGAGGATGAAGCAGTGTTGAAGCAGGTCGTGACGGCCTCCAAAGACCTTCTTGGTGCGGCCAGGGTCTTGGATCTCGATGCGCAGGTGGTTGTCGTGGGACATGCGGATGCCCTGGGGAGTGCCGAAGAAAATCTGGTGCTGAGCAGGCAGAGAGCGAATGTCGTGCTGCTCTCCATACTGAAGTCTGGATTGTCCGGCAGGGACTTCGTGGCCGAAGGGGTCGGAGAAGTGTGGTCGCAAGAAACCAATGAAGAGCCCGACAAGCGGAGCGTCTCTTTCTGGGTCCGCACGCGTTCGGACCAGAATACGCTCTCTCAGAGCAGTTCCAGCGTTAAGTAGGCATTTCCGTCGATGATTCAGAAGAAAATCTGTATGATCGGTTCGTTTGCGGTGGGCAAGACGAGCCTCGTGGCGCGATTCGTGCATAGCGTCTTCTCCGAGAAGTACCTCACGACCATCGGAGTCAAGGTGGACAAGAAGTTGGTGACGCTCGGCGACGGACGCCCGGATGTCTCTTTGCTGCTGTGGGATATCTACGGAGACGATGACTTTCAGGCGGTGCGGCCCTCCCTTCTGCGCGGTGCCTCGGGATATCTTCTGGTCGCGGATGGCACCCGCTCCCGTTCGATCGACCGACTGGTTGCCTTGCACAAGCTGGCGAAAGATACGATTGGAGACGTGCCGTTTCTGATCCTCCTGAACAAAGTGGACTTGGTACACAAGTGGACGCTGAGCGACCGGGAAGAGCGCAGTTTGGCCGAACTGGGTCCAGTGATTCGAACGAGTGCGAAGACCGGGCAGGGCGTTGAAGAGGCGTTCCGGCTGCTGGCCATTCGCATGGTTACGGCTGGTTGAGCCATGAGTGATCGAGGCGACGAAGTTCTTGCAGCATTCTGCGCCAGCTTGGATCAGTTGATCCTGCTGCGCAGTGCGGTGCAGGAAGACTCCTTTCAGATTCTAGGACGGGCCCCGTCATGGCTCGGTCGTTTCATTCCTAACCATGGAAATACGCTTTCTGAAAGACTCTTATCTGACACCTTTCCATTTGTGGAAAACTATCTGATCGATGCCAAACAAGCGTGGCAGAGCGGCCAAATCGAACGAACAGAGCCTGCGATTTGGAGCGAAGTCGATCGGTTAGGAGTCGAGATGCTGCTCCAGGTGTCCGCGCATCAACTCGGAAGTCAGCAGTTTCTCTTTCTAGAAGGTAGCCAGGAGCGGCTTGAAGAGAAAGAGTCGCTGTTGCAACAAGCTCGGATCGGTGAGCTTGCGCATGATCGGTTTCAGCAGGATGCGCAGAAGCGCGATATTCTGTTCCACTGCATCGTGCATGACTTTGCCACGCCACTTTCTGCCGTGGCCGGGTGTCTACAGCTATTGGCAATGGAGAGCTTAGCACCAGCAGCGCAGGAGCTGGTGCAATCAGGGCTCCGTGCGGTGGTCCATCAGGAATCCCTGATCCGTGATGTCTTGGATGTGTTCCGCTCCGATATGGGGGAGGGAACTGCCGATGATCTGTCGACACATGCCCCGGACCTGCGCGCCTGTATCATCGACACGGTGCGATTGCTTCAGCCCAAAGCGAGCTGGCGAAAAATAGCGCTGCGCTTGGAACAGCAAGGGGATGGGCCGCTGCGGGTGTTGGGTGAGCGGTCGCGGCTGGAGCGGGTTCTTGCGAACCTGATCGATAATGCGCTGCGCTATGCCCCGGCAGGCTCCGCTGTGGTGGTGGGAATGCAGCAAACCGACCAGGAGGTTTGTGTGACAGTCGACGATGAAGGGCCCGGAGTTGCGCCGGAGCTAGCGGGCTCTCTGTTTGAGAAGTTTGCCCGCGACCGGCGAAACGGCGGCAAGGCGGGATTGGGACTGTACTTCTGTCGAATGACTGTAGAGCGATGGAAGGGAACGATTGGTTATGCGGCACGCGGCAAGACCGGCGCGCGCTTTTGGTTCCGCTTGCCGCGAGTAACCGGCTAGCAGAGGGTTACAGCATCCCCTTGAGAACCGAGAGCAGACCAGCCTGCTGCGGTTCGGTGAGGGCACGGCGGTCAGCATCGGCTTTG
>CALLYL010000309.1 GCA_937859535.1 uncultured Myxococcales bacterium | reverse complement strand
GGTGTTGCCGTAACGGGCGCGGAAGTCATCGCTGTTCTCAACCACGACGACGCGCTCGCCGGGACCAATCTGTTTCACAGTGCTTTCAGCGAAGCTATAGCGGACGCCATCTGTGATCGCCACGTTGCTTAGATCGACGGTGGCTGTGCCGATGTTCATGATCTCGATGAACTCCTCCGCGAAATCTCCTGCCGGGTGAAAGTGCAGTTCGGTAATCCGCAGGTCTGTGGTTTGCACAGGGGGCCGAGCCGGTCCAGCCACGGTAAACTCAATCGGCAGAGACCACCGACTCCAGCGTCCGGTGTTGTCCATCATGCGAACCCGGGCGCGATGGACTCCGCCGACTCGCAGAACTTCCGGAGGAATGCTGATGGTGTCATTCCAGGTGGTGAGGACAGGACTCTCCCATGCCGACTCGATCTCGTATTTGCGAGGCGTGACCAAATCGGGGATGACCGTCGCGGGAGTCACCTCCGCTACGCGCCAACGCATGGCACCAAAGGTAGCGGCACCTTGGGGATCGGAAAACGGAGTGGTACGGAATCGAATGTCATCGAGCGGATAGCCAGCCGAGCCCACGTAGCTAAGTGTCGGTCGATCAGGAATCGCAGCATCGGCTCTCTCTGTCGCAAGCTGCGTCGCACCATAACCGGTGAGCGTGAAGTCTTTCAGCCAGCGCGCCATCCCGGCGTGATCGGCGCTGACCAGCGTGCGATTGACGACGCCGCCCCGGAACGTGGTCGACGCTGGGTTTCGATAAAACGCCCCCTTATGGGAGGCCGTGGTGCGCGGATGATAGTTCCACATCGCGGCATCCAGTTGCACAAAGGAGGGCTTCCCAATGGCCACCTCCCGACCAATCCACGCCGCTTGTTCATCGACCAGAGCACCCAGTTGATCGTTTGTGAACAACAGATCGGCAAGCTCGCGACCCCGGTTGCGATACTCCGTCATCAGTTCCGCATGTTGCAGAATCGAGTTCTGCAAGTTGATCACTCCTGACCAGTGAGTGACGGGCATATACAGCATGTCCAGATCCCACGGCATCGGAGTCCATAACATGGTTTGCGGATTGAGGTAGATGCAGTGGTTCCATCCATCGCGCAGGTCCATGTTGTTGACAACACGATCGGTGGCACGAAAGGCGAAGTAGGCAGGGAGGTTTAGATTGCTGCGCCACCAGGTAATCGGCTGCGACGAGTTGAACCCAGTGCGGAAAGCATCGTAGTCGGCAGAGCTGAGCGGTGGCAGCGGTCCTTGATTGCGCTTGTCACCGAGCCCTCCTTCCACTTTGTAAACGTTGCCATCAGGAAGACCGCGCTCATCCAGAAATGCGCCGTCGGTCTGCTCAATTGTTCCGTACAGTCCCCACAGGTCGCCCCGGTACTGATCGGTGGCGTTCTGCTCCTCTGCTTCGTCCACGACCCGGAAGTGCAGATAATTCATCTTCGGTGCCAAGGTGCCAGCCAGCGCATAGAGGCGAAACGCAACACTTTCATCCAGACATCCCATGCCACGGTTTGGGGGCACCCACGGCGTCGCACACGCCGACAGATTCATCGTTCGCCAGCGGGTCTTGTAGGGCTGACCGAAGTCATCCCGGGCCTGAAATTCATGACCGCGCCCGAAGTGGAATCGCCACTTGTTCTTTCCGGATTGATAGGTCGAAAACTCGCCCCGATTTTCGAACGTAATGTGATCGTAGACGATGCCGCTCTCGACGATGGTTCCGTAGAAATGAGCACTCTCATAGGCGCTGACGTACTGGCTCTGGGTGACATCGGATTCTTGTGCAAGCAGATGGTAGATGGGAAGCCGGGCCATCACTTCCGGTCCATAGTCCGTCAGCGGAGTCACCCCGGGCTGATTGGCACCACGCCACAACGGAACGCCATCGTAGACAAACCACGCGAAGTTCGGCTGCGGATCATCGGGATAGGGAACCTGCACAGAGCGAGACGTACCATCGGTGGCCGTGATCCGATAGCGAACCAGTCGGCGGTGTTTTGAGGTCGCGCCATCGACCACTGCCGTAAATACGCCATCCCCCGCCACTGCATCCCCCGCCGTACCCTCATCGCGCATTACTACGCTCGTCCAGCCTTGGCTGTAGGCCGGATCGGTCCGCCGCACATAGGCCCCAGGCTCGACGAGCTGGTATTCCAGTTTCACAGCAGAGACGCCGTTGCTATCGGTGATGCGTGCGGTGACCGTAACCGCTTCGCCAGTGCGCGGGGTGAGCGGACGATGGGCGACGTTGTCGATGAGCGGTGGCGCGTTGTCATCATAGCGGGCATTGCGGGCAACAGGAGTCGGTCCACTGGCGGTGGACAGACGCCAGCTACCGCCGTGTTTTCCGTCGAGACTCGGGTTGATCTTCTCTATCGAATAGCCACCATCACCACCGCCGGTGGGCCAGGGGAAGCCTCGTCCGTAGCTGACTTCGTCTCGACGACGACTCAGCTCATCACGCAGAATAATCGTGTCCCCACTCGACGCCAGTCCACCGGCAAACGGTCCGAGCGCCCGCACCCCCGGAAAGCGAGCTGCCAGCACGGCCGGATTCTCGGCGATAACCAGATACGCGCCCGGTGCCAGCGTCGTGCCCGCTGGAAAGGTGTAGTCGACTCCGCCCGTAAGTCGCCAGCCCGACAGATCGAGCGCACTGTCCGAGACGCTGACCAGCTCGATGAACTCTTCCCGACTGGTCTTGTCAGCCGGAGCGTAGTGGATCTCATTTAGGACCGCGACCCGTGGTAGCGGTGGGTCTTCCGGCGGAACGGGAGGAGGCTGCTCAACCCCAAGGTCGGGAACGGGAGTGACCGTCTCCGAGCTACAGGAACAGACAGCCACAAGCGCGATGCCCCAAACGACGCGGCTCCACTGCGATCGGATCACCATACCGATCATCATCTCCTCGCTGGAAGGCGCAAACAATGCGTGAGCGATTCCATCGCAAATCCACGCAGGTACCTGGCAGACCGATTCAGCAGACTCGGATGTAGCTACTGTGGCTCAACGTCGACGATGTGGGATAGGACGGTGACCCCGCCGCGATCATCGCGCAGCACGGTGCAGATTCGGACCGCTCCAGACTGCTGTGGTGCCAGCCACTTTGTGCGGATCTCTGTCTCATCCACAGCGGTGGTAGTGGCCAAGCGGAAGCGTCCTTGCGATGAGAGCCAGGAGACAGCAGGCCGCTCCACCGCCAGCTTAAGCTTCTGTTCTACGGGGTCAAACAGCACAAAGCGCTCGCTTGCTCGCTCGGACAGAGTCAGGTGTAGCGTGACCTCGCGACCTACAGGAATGGCAGAGAGCGACACCGTCGATTCATTCAACGTCGCAGTCAGTGTGGTCGCTTCCGGATTCTGATTCGCAACATACGTCCTTCGGAACTCGGCCGCAACCGAAGGGGTTGCACCAACCAATCCACAGCGAATCCGGATTAGTCCAATCGCCGTCTGATCAGAGACTCTCACCCGCACCGGTTGATAGTATCCCCCCGTTCCATCTGGATCACGCGGACGCAGCGCGGGTTCACCGCTCGCTTGCGGAGGTAGGTCTGGACCAAACAGCGTGCAGGCATCCTCTGGAACCTTGGCAACCACCGCCAACTCATGTCCAGCTATCGGACGCACTGCTTCACTTTCACTCAAACAGCGTTCACTGATGATGCTGGTTTCGACGGGTGGCTTGGGGGCGGCACAGAAGGCCCATTCGACGGGAGTGTCCACAAGCGGTCCAGCAGCATCAGTGGCATACAGCACCATCCGGACAGACTCAGCGGGAAATACTTCCGCAGGCTCGCTTCGGACCGCAAGTACCCGTGGTGATTGAATCAATGAAGCGGGGGTGTCAAAGTCCGGGATACAGCCGCACAGGAATCCAAAACAGCTCAATATGAGTCTTCTTAAAGTATTCATATTCATTCCCAATCAGTAGGAAAGCCTGATGCCAAGGACTGCGATCGTGGGCAACCCTGTGATGTAGTCTCGTTCGGTGAAATCGAACCGATACGCGATCTCTTCGGCGTTCTGATGGTTGGTCACATTCTGAACCTCAAGTTGCACGGCCAACGTCACCCCTTTCCCGAATGAAAAATCCCGATCGACCCGTGCGTCTAGTTGGACAAAGTCCGGCAGACGGATGCCATTATTGACCCCGAAGATTGGCTGATAACGATCTCCAAACGAATCATAGTACGCACCCTGGACATCGCTCCGTGGCAAACCCGAGGTGAAGCGTAGGCGCATCGAGAATCCAAATCCCCACAGCACGTAGCGAGCCGATGCTTGAAGCAGGTGTGTTTGATCAAAGTCCGCGAGTCGTACCGGAGCCGTCGGTGCGTCGCGGCGCTCACTCCGGCTTGCAGAGTAGGTGACAGAGCCGCTGAGTCCTCGCCAAAGAGACAACCGCACGGAAATCTGTCCCCCGTAGCTCTGGCCGGTTCCGTCTTGGGTGAGTAGCCGTGACAGCGGGGGAGTTGGTGAAGGACTGCGCGCCACCAGTTGGTCCAAATAGCGATAGAATCCGGCACCTTCCAACTGAACTCTGTCGGCAAGGGTAACCTCGGCACCGACGACCACATGAACCGCACGGGAAAGTCCCAAGGTTGGATTGCCAAACACCGCACTGAGATCCGTGGGTTCAGGTGGCTGGTGATAGAGCCCGGTGGTCGCCACCAGCGTGAGTCTTTGCGCAGGCTGATAACGGAGTACCAATCGTGGTTCCACGGAGAAAACCATGCGACGACCACCAAGCGGTGGGGCCGCGCCCACCCGAGGTAGCAGCCTACTGACATCCAGTAGCGTTCCGGCAACGCGTAAACCGGGCTCTATCCGCAGCCTACCGAGTCGGACTCCCAACGAAAGGAATGGCGCAAAGTCGGCGATGTGTGTGGACCAGGTATCTGTGTTGATCTCTCGCCCCGGACTTTGACCAAATACCGAACGGTCGCCTTCCCGAGGTGGACGAGTCAGCGTTCCTTCACGGCTAAGTTCCGCCACACTCCCAAGTACATCCACACCGACCGATAGGAAGAGTCGCGTTACGATCCGAGCAGCATAGGAAGCCCGCAGAGCATAGCGAATCTCTCGACGGGAAAGCCGTGCTGGGATGTCTCCAAATCGCGCTACATAATCACTGACATCAAGGCCGACCCAGGGTGTCACTGAGAGATGAGCACCCCCTTGGGGATGACGTTCATAGCGCAGCCCGAATCGATAAAAATCGCGCCGCCAGGTCTCGGACTGCGCCTGCGCAGCATCCAGTTGAACCCGCGCCCGGCGCAGCTCATCACCGGAACCCAGGATCGTGGCAGTCACTGACTCATCCTTGCGAAGCGACAACTGGGCCCGAACCTGAAAGTCTTGATAGCGCGGTAGCGGAAAGAAGTCGCCCAGGGCCTGTCCAGAAATCGCGGAGAGTGCGCGATCCAAATAGGAATAGCGACCCGCAGCCGCCACTCGCAAGCGCGGACCCAGGGTGGCCAAGAGTTGCGCGCCAGCATCGAGAAGATCAACGCTCAGCTCACCGTGGAATCCATCCACCAGCGCTCGCTCGCCAATCAATAGGAGCCCGCCCAGGGCTCTCCCATAGGCCGCGCCATAGCCCGCTGGCAGAAGCGTTAGCTCTTTCACCATCGCCGTTGGGAGGACCGTCCGCAGTCCGCCCAAGTGATACAACGCCGGAAGCTCGATTCCTTCGATGTAGACCCGCGACTCGGCAGGAGCGGCACCAAAGATCACAAGCTGTCCGGATCCAAGCTGCGCTCGCGCCACTCCCGGTGCAGACTCGACAGCGCGTAGGGCATCACCAAACCCTCCTGGCAGAGTCCGTGCCTCGTCGGCCGAGCGCGTTGTGGCCAGTGGTCCGGTAGCGGAATCATTGGCACGGACAATCGTTTCATATGCAGAACCATCACTTGGATTTCCAGCGGCCCACACGGAGCCTGCCCAGCACAGGCAGAGCCCAGCCAACCAGATTCCCGTGCCGTTCATCAGGGAATCTCCAGATCGAGAGCGAGTGTACCGGCACCTTGTCCGTGCTCCCCGCGAGTCATCGCGGGCAGACTCTGTCCGCTGGCGCTAGCGACCTGGTGGCCCAGACTCCATACTGCAACCTGCCAATACGCCGTCGACTGTCCACACAATGAAAAGGTATCCACGCGGATCTGGTAGCGACCCGAGGCTGCGAGTTTCCGATAGACCACATTTTCCTGCTGTCTGCCATCGATCACACACAGCGAGTTGGAATCAATGTCCAGATAGCCAGTCTCAGTACCGGGCGGCGGTCGACCCGGAGCGGGGGAAGCCGGGCCACTCTTGCGTCGTGCCCAAATCTCTTGACCGCTCGGATCGGTGACATGCAAATCCAGGTCAGCAGCGCGTTCCCAGCGTAGCGAGATCACCAAGACACCCGCAGGCGGGGGTTCGTCCGCTGCGAGCAGACTTTGGGTGGACGGGGGACCATAGTGCCCCGCTTCATCAGTCGCTTGTAGCCGTAGTGTGTACGGGCCAAGCGGCAGCCAGGGCGAAAACGCCAGCCGGGCACCAAAGCTCGGAAGCTCCGGTGCGGTCAGATCAGGAGCGCCTGCTGGAACGATATAATGACCGCTATCACCGTCGAGAAATAGGGATACGGCAGAGGCCCCCTGTTGCAACGTACCGGCCATTGGTTTGTCCTGCTGACCTGGCCACACCTGCGATTGCAGAATCATGATGCTCTGTACCGCTGGCCCACCTTGATCATCAGGTGGCGAACCAGGAACCAGTTGCGCCCCGGCAACCCGCAGCCAAGCGCTGAGTGGACTTTCCGGAGAGGCAGACTCACAGGAAGCCAGCACGCATAGCGTCAGCAGCAGCGAACCGCAGACTCTGCTCCGCATCAAAATGCCACCTGCGCACGAGCGACCACCGAGTCTCGACCCAGGGTGGTTGGAACTCCTGCGGCACTACGCCCCAAGGCGTTGCGGTTGTTATTGTATTCCACTGCAAGTCTTCCATAACGCGGATGCTGGACCGCCGCAGTCACCGCCAGGGTCGAAAATGCCGTCGAAATCGGCACGCGCAGAGCGCCTCTCTGTTCCTGTCTATCGGAGTCTGGATCGTAGTAGTCAAAGCGAATTCCAATGCGCGCATACTGCGAAATACACTGGGTGACTCCAAGATAGTAACCCAGCTCTCTCAGATCACGACCGCTGGCAATCGGATCCGCAGGTACAAGTCCACGATCTAGGTTACGTGCCCACACCAGTTCCGCACTGATCTGGAGCGCACCGATTCGCGGGATCTGTGCCGTCAACTCTGCATCGATTCCAATCGCATCTCGGGTGAAGTTCTGGGAGGGAGTTGCCGCTCGACCTCGAATCACCTGAATCTCGCTGGGTTGAACCTGACCATCGTCGTTGTCATCACGAAAGGACAGGACATCCTTGCTCGATAAACTGCCCGGACTAAAGCCAGTGCCATACACGCCGGAAATCCCCGCACGGAGCTGCACCACCCTGAATATTTCGCTGTCGATTCCCAACCGCAACACGAGGTCTTTGCTCTGGTTTGGATCACGCGCTGCGAAGGCTTGTTCTCCCGATGGCTCTCCGTTCATGCCGGCCAGGGTGTAGCGTAGGAATTTCCAGCCGCCGTACACTTTCACCCCCAGATCATATTCTCCTGGAAATAGCGCCTTCATCATACTGCTGCGCTCTAGGAACAACCGCTCGGGATCGTACTGCTGCACTTCGCGACCAAAAGGAATCTTGAACAAACCAATCGACGCACCTAGGTACGGAATCAATCCAGAAGGTGCGGGCCACTCACTCCACGCCTCTGCACCGAGCAGTCGTGCCTGTGTTCCGGCAATCGTATTGCCATCGAGTTCAAGTCGTGCGCCGACATACTTGGCATCGGCCTCTGCCCGCAGCCGTGCCCGTCGAATCACAAAGCGAGTCTCGTTGAGCGGCTGCCCAGTTGCTCCATCCAGTTGATCGAGAGAGTCCTGCCGATAGAGCACTGCGTCGACTTGCACAAAGCCATTCATCCGTACCGCAAACAGATCCCGCCGCCACAGCTCGCTTTGCTGCGGGGTCAAGGCTTGGAGCTGGGCCTCGAGCTTGTGTACTCGCTCAAGCAGCGAGGGTGCTTCTCCCCGCACCACACTGGGGCCGAGCAGCAGAGCCAAGCCCGCCAGCAGGTTGCGGACTGCCCCTCTGTTATGGCAACGGGGGAAGCGTGCCATCAGCGTGTAACAAGGGAAGCACAGGCTTCTTATCGATAGACTGCGCACTGGTGCAAGCATTGAGAATCTCGATATGAGTATGAGGATTCTCTATACATGCCAGATCCGGAAAGGAGAGATCCTGGGGCTGGTCGTCGATTCCTGCTCCCGAGTCATCAGGACACCCAGTCAGCATCGCCACTACGAAAAGGAGTCCGTGGAACCTCCGTTCAAGGCGCATCGCTATCGTTCCTCACAAAAGCCGTGTCGACAGGTACCACCAGAGCAAGAGGAGCTATCGATGCAGGCGGTACAGCGGGTGTTTCCGGTCGCTTGGGAATCGAAGTAACAACCGCAGGGGGCGTCTGGTTGATAGAGGGAAAAGTCTCCTCCCTCCCGCTCGCGCTGCACTCGCATTGCACAGCGTGGAATCAGTCCGACCCGTACCGTACTATCGAGTGGCTCGAAGCGAACGGAGGGCTGCACGGGATTCCCAACCAAGATATCAACGACCCGCTGCGCCACTACTTTGCGTGGTTTGCCCAGCCCATCGGTCTTCTGCAACCAGTGGGTATACGACCATAGGTGGTAGTGACCATCGCGTACATTCTGTTTATCAAAGCTACTTTGGGTCGAGTCTGGCCAGTACGCACGGTGCTGCTTGGTTGCTCGAAACGCCAGCGCTTTCAGGGTGGCTCGGTAGCTGTCGTAGACCTCGCCCCCCAAGATACCGATTGCT
Source organism: uncultured Myxococcales bacterium (assembly GCA_937859535.1). GTDB lineage: Bacteria > Myxococcota_A > Polyangia > Palsa-1104 > JAEUJZ01 > JAEUKA01. Next base: position 821 of record CALLYL010000309.1, on the reverse strand, counting down.
CTGTCTGGATTCGCTGCCGCCGATAGCATGCTGGCCAGCTCTTGAGACAAATTCACCTTCACACCTTGCCATTTTCCTGCGGGAACTCCGATCGAAGCGCCGATGCTGATCACGGTTCCCTTGGTGGCTGGACGGCCAAATAGCAGGTTGTTATCCAGCCACGGTGCAACCTGGCCCGTCATCCCGAAGCCGAACACAAAGTAGGCCTCCTCTGCCGTGATCGCACGTTGCGAACTGGCCAGCGGAACCGCAAACACAAACGACTGCACCGGCCCGAGCGTATCGATCACATCGCTCGGTTTGGGAGTCGGGCATCCATCCAGAAAGACGATCGAGTTGGCGATGTCCGCGAAGACTCCCGGTGCCGCGATCGTACAAACCGGAGGGGTCGGCATCGACTTGGGATCATAGCCAGCCGGAATATAGGAGAAGTTCCCGCTCATTCGTAGATCACCGTAGAGCGTATCAAGGTTGGTGCACGATCCGGTGGCTCGCCAGATCAAGGTAATCTGTTCACTTGCGCGCAGCTTGGCACCTAGCTCGCGCATTAGATTGGTTTGGGTATCACCAACGGTAAGATAGACCGGATTGGGAAGGTTCACAGCATCGTCGCAGACTGGCTGCGCAAACACCGGTCCAGTCATTCCCAACCACACCGCACAGCGTACGATCGTCCGCACCAGCAGAGTGTTCATGAACCGCTTCATGCCGCACTCTCTTCCACGATGCGCTCGCCACAGGAACGCACATCATATCCGAGGGAGGACAGTTCCTTGCGAAAGCAAGCCGTGGTCATCAGGTCAAGCAGCCGTATCATTCGC
>CALLYL010000308.1 GCA_937859535.1 uncultured Myxococcales bacterium | reverse complement strand
AAGTGACACGGCGACTCACCAAATCGTAACAGTTTTTACTACTGCCGGGCGGACACATCTTCTGGTTGTTGGTCACGGTGCTGTTGATCTTCATCTTGCTGACGAAATGGATGGGGGACGAGGATGCAGACGATGCCTGAGCTTCACACTTGGGCCGAAGCTCCACAATGTGGTCGGATTTCGCTGTCTCTATCATTGCGGCAATGATGCTGTGTCTGCCTCGCTCCTCATCGATGATCATTTCACTGCCCGGCTGAACCTCAATGGTCACCAACTCCGGACAAGCGACGACCCCAGGTGTCCGCAATAGATCCGAGGGGGCTTCCGTTGCGAAATCGGGGAGAGTCTCTGTTTGTGGTGGGCGTGTTGTCTCGGTCGCTACGGACTGATCCTGGACGCTCGTCGCAGACGGATTGAACGCATCTGTGGGTTTTGTTCGACGGCTTCCATGGCTCATATCTGGCCATTCGGACTCGCCAAGGTCGATTAACTCAGCGGCATCGAGTTCTATGTGTGCAGAGTTCGGTCGATACCCAGCAGTTACATAAGAGGAGTTAGGACTGTTGGAACCCTGCGTAGGAAACGGCCCGATATCTTGTGAGGAACCGAGATCGTTGAGCGCCGTAGGAGTGATGGGCCGTTGGGTCAAGTACCCGGCGATCGCAACCAAAAACGCAGCCACCGCAGCGAGAATCCCAACGCCGGTCGGAGTCAGCCTCAGGCGAATCCCCACATAGACTTCTTGAAAGAAGCGTCGGACTTTTTCCCAGAACAAGGCACCAAGTGCCAGGAAGCCGATATCACGTCGTCGAGAAGGTGGGTTCTCTGATTCTGTGGAGTGATTCGGAACCGCACGCAGCGTTTCAAGATCCTGCTCGGAGCACTTCCCAATGAACAGATCCACCTCGTCCAGCGCGTCGTCACGGACTGACGCCAATATCCTTTGAAGAGGATGGCGTCTAAACAGCAGTGATATCTTATCATCGGTCGTCCACCCCGGAGAAACTTGCTGCGAAACATCCTGGAAGTGATCGACCAACAGAGCGTCAAGCTCACTGCTACTTCGATACACCTTCAGGAGTAACTTGCGTGCTCGTGAATGTGGGGTCGACCGAGAAACTTGTTCTGGGTTCCCACTCTGTCTCTTTCGTCGAGTCTGACCTCTCATGGCCATCCCCCCATCACCCCGCCGCTTGGTTTCGTAGCGATTCCCAGAGTTTGGAATAGTTTAGGAGGACTTCCATGAGTCCTTCGAGGACGGCGGGGGAGTTGAGGGCGCGGGTGCTCATTGCGGTGTGGGCGTCGTAGGAGGCGATGATGGCGTTTTGTAGCTCGGTGCGCAGGTCTGGAGAGGAAGCGAACTGCTCTTTGGAATTGCTGGCCGCTTGCTTTCGCAGCGTCGAGGATTCGAGCAATTTGCCCTTGATGGTCTGGTTCACATAGACAAGCTGGTCGTGTTCGGTGGTTCCTTCTCCGAACAGGTCATTTAGCTTGCGGATGATCTCGGTGAGGAGCACTTTTTCCTTTTCCTGGACGCTGCCGCTGCCGGTCTCTGTCAGGGGGGTGAGTTTGGGGGTCTCTCCCTCGTGAAGTGGCATCGCTCGCTTGCCGAGATTCCGTAGGTGATGATGGGTCAGTACGATCTTGGATAGATCGATTCCTTCGCGCTGCCGACCAAACTCTAGCTGCGGCAGGATGAGCTTGTAGAAGACCGCTCGCTTTTCAATCGCCGTATTCTGGTAGTCGAAAATCTGCGACAGGAAGGTGTACAGCCTCACAAACGCGCCCATGTCGCGCTTAAACTGAAGGAGTGCTTCCAGTTCATTCCGCGCAGACTCTGTAGCCTGCTGATCCTGCCGCTGCTTTGCGGTACGGAGTGCTTGTTCCGCTGCTTGGTAGCGCTTCATCAGCCGGTCGCAGACTGGAGCGATCGCCGTCGACAGCTCTCCCGGTTTGGCGTCCGGCTTGTACTGAACGGTCACGACGCGCTCGATCTCAAAGTCATCGTAGTGCCCGGCTGCATCGAGCTTGGCGCGCAGATCAAAGACCAAGTTGGGATCGGTGGTCGACTGAAGCTCTGCCGTGGTGTGATACATCTTGAAGGCTTCCAAGATGTCTTCTGCTTCGTTGACAAAGTCGACGACGTAGGTGGTGTCCTTGCCAGGATAGGCGCGATTGAGCCGCGACAGAGTCTGCACCGCTTGAATTCCGGCCAGCCGCTTGTCGACATACATTCCGCACAGCAGCTTTTGATCAAAGCCGGTCTGGAACTTGTTGGCGACGAGCAGGATCTGAAACTCATCGGTCTTAAACGCCTCGCTGATCTCGCGTCCCTTCAGGGTCGGATTCAGCGAAACGCTGTTCTCTGTGAAGTCGTCCGGTCCCGATGCTTCGTCCGAAACCTCTCCTGAAAACGCGACCAGCGTCCGCAGCTTGTAGCCGTGCTCTTTGATGTACTTTTCCATCGCGAGCTGCCAGCGAACGGCCTCGACACGACTGGCCACCACCACCATCGACTTGGCTTTGCCTTGCAGAAGCGGCCCGACATACTGGCGGTGGTGCTCAACGACAATTTGCACCTTCTGCGCGATGTTGTAGGGGTGCAGGCGGACCCAGCCCATGATGCTCTTCATCGCGGCGTGGCGTTCGACGGTTTTGTCGTCGAGATCCTTGCCCTCGTGCGCCAGCTTAAACGCCAGCTTGTAGCTGGTGTAGTTCTGGAGCACATCGAGGATGAACTTTTCCTCGATGGCCTGGCGCATCGAATAGACATGGAACGGCGTAGGCAGATTGTCCGGCCCCGCCGGCTGCGAGGGATCGGGCCGAGTCCCAAACAGCTCCATGGTCTTGGCTTTGGGAGTCGCTGTGAACGCAATGAAGGTGATGCCCGAGTCCGCTGCCCGTGCCGCCATGCTGGCCGCCAGCAGGTCTTCGGTGCTGACTTCGCCGCCATCGCGTAGCGCAGCCAGCTCCTCCGCAGACAGCACTTCCTTGAGCTTCTTCGATGCCTCGCCGCTCTGTGAGCTGTGCGCTTCATCGGCAATCACCGCAAAGCGCTTGCCCTCGGTCGCCGCCAGCTTTCGCACCGCTTCGATCGCGAACGGAAACGTCTGGATCGTACAGACCACGATCTTTTTGTCCCCGGATAGCGCCTTCGCCAGCTCGCTGCTTTTGCTGGCCGACTTGCCCTCAATCGTCGCGACCACGCCAGTCTTGCGCTCGAAATCCGTCAGCACGGTCCGTAGCTGCGAATCGATCACGGCGCGATCCGAGATCACCAGCACCGAATCAAACAGCTTGTGGTCCTTGGCATCGTGTAGCTCGGCCAGAAAGTGCGCGGTCCAGGCAATCGAGTTGGTCTTTCCCGAGCCCGCCGAGTGCTGCACCAGATACCTAGCACCTGCACCCTCGGCCAGTACCGCGGCTTGGAGCTTGCGAGTTACATCGAGCTGGTGATAGCGCGGGAATATGAAGTCTACTAGATGCTTCTTATCGTCCAGCTTCGGACTTAGGTAGCGGCCCAGGATTTCCAGCCAGCTCTCGCGTGTGAAGACCTGCTGCCACAGATAGGCGGTCCGATGTCCGCTCGGATTCACAGGATTGCCTGCGCCACCGTGGTCGCCCAGGTTGAACGGCAGAAAGCTCGTCGCTACGCCGTCCAACTTGGTGGTCATGTAGACCTCGCTGTCGCTCACCGCAAAGTGAACCAGCGCGCCACCGGGAAAGCTCAGCAGCGGCTCGGCGGGCTGGCCTTTGGGCTTTGGCTCGCGGTCGAAACGATACTGATCGATGGCATCGCGGACACTCTGCTTGAAGTCGGTCTTCAGCTCGACCGTCGCCATCGGCAGACCGTTGAGCAAGAGTACCAAGTCGATGCTGTTTTGATTGTGCAGGGAGTAGCGAACCTGCCGCACCACCCGCAGCCGGTTTTGCGCATAGCGCGCCAAGATGTCGGGATTGATGCCGAGCGCCGGACGAAACTCCGCCAGCTTCAGCGTCTGCTTGAGCCCAAGGAGATCGATTCCCTGCCGCAGCACCGACAGCGTGCCACGCTGATCAAGCTGAGCCCGCAGCCGCGCCAGCAGCACCTCCGCAGCCTTGGCACCATGACTCTTGGTCAGAGCGGCCCACTCTTTCGGCTGGGTCGTCTGCACAAAGTCGAGCACATCCGACGGAAACAGAGCCCGCGCCCGGTCATACCGCTGCGCATCGCCTTCGACGTACAGCCAGCCGTGCGAGGCCAGGTATTCACAGATCTCGGTCTCGAACGCAAGCTCTCGGTCCAGGCTCATGCCGCCACTCCTTGCGCAAGCTGCCGCACATCAATCTGCCCCGTCACCGCCGCCGAAATCAGCGCCGTCCGCCGCTCCTGAAGCAACTCAATCGCCCGCTCCGCTTCGGCGGTGAGGTTATCGAACGCAAGCAATTGCCGCCCAAGATATCTACTTATTTGATCTTGTTCATTCTCTGGCGGAATTACGACTCTAAGTGCCGATAGAATTTCACAATTTAGGGCAGCCTGATTGCCACCACGACCAAACTCTCGTAAATAATCATACATTGAGTGAAAGATGTACAGCAAATAGTCAGATCGAAGGAAATTACTTGGAACAATTGCCGCGAGATTCTGATTTATGCACGCTTCGATTTCCAGCAATGCAGATGTTCCTCTGGTCTTGCCTTGACCAATCATGCCAACGATAATAGTTCCCTTGGGGAGTAAGCGAAGAGAGCATTCGCAGAGGGCTTTCTCAGTAATGAATTCATTGGCTTCAACTACCCGATACTGATTTACTTCGCCAGAAGAAAGCCAGGGAATATTGCCATCAAGCCAGTACGCTTCGTTGTCTCTGCTCGGAGTCGTTCCGTTCTCAACTCTCGCATAATATCCAAGACGCGTGACGAGCCAATGCGCCGGGATGTCGCCCAGCCACTCGATTCCTGACGGCTTCATCGGGACGGTGGGGTCGAGTCCCTTGGTGACGGCGTGCGAGATGACGGCCTGGCGCTTTTCCTTCAGCAGCTCGATCAGCCGCTGCTGCTCCGCCACCAACGCATCAATCTTTGCCGTCTCTCGGTCGAGGAAGTTAGCAATGAGCGCTTGTTCGCCAATAGATGGAAAAGGCAATTCCACGTTATCAATT
>CALLYL010000307.1 GCA_937859535.1 uncultured Myxococcales bacterium | reverse complement strand
GACTTCTCGGGACGACATCGCTTCATGGTGTTTCTCGTCGCCGCTGCGCTCACCGTCTGGGGCATCGTCAGCGCACAGCGCTCGCAGCTCGATGCGCTGCCAGACCTCTCGGATGTCCAGGTCATCGTGGCCACCGAATGGATGGGACGCAGCCCGACGCTCATCGAAGATCAAGTGACGTATCCCATCACCACGACGTTCCTTGGTGCCCCGCGCGTCAAGCTCGTCCGGGGCTTCACGATGTTCGGGATGTCCTTCGTCTACGTGATCTTTCAGGACGGCACGGACCTGTACTGGGCTCGTTCGCGCGTCGTCGAATATCTGGCGAAGATTCAAAATAAGCTGCCACCCGGCGTGACGCCGCAGATCGGCCCCGATGCCACCAGCATCGGCTGGGTCTACCAGTACGCGCTCGTCGACGAGAGCGGGATGCATAACTTGCAGGAACTGCGGGCGCTCCAAGACTGGTACTTGCGCTATTGGTTGCAGGGGCTTGAAGGCGTCGCTGCGGTGGCAAGCGTCGGCGGGTTCGAGAAGGAGTATCAGATCCAGGTCGATCCCGTGAAGATGAAGGCACGCAACGTGTCGGTAGGGGCGGTCGCTGCCGCTGTGCGCGGTGCCAATGACGAGGTCGGAGGTCGCGTGCTTGAGATGGCGCAGCACGAATATGCGCTACGTGGTCGCGGCTACGTCATGAGCAAACAAGATATCGAGCTGGCTGTCGTCACGACCGATTCACGAGGGACACCTATCCACATTCGCGACGTAGCGGACGTGACCATCGGCGGGAACATCCGGCGCGGCTTGGTCGAGCTGGACGGAAGGGGGGAGGTGGTTGGCGGAATCGTCATCATGCGATCGGGCGAGAACGCTCTCAACGTCATCAGTCGTGTCAAGGCCAAGCTCGCCGAGGTGCAGTCGTCGCTGCCGAAGGGCGTCAAGGTCGTTCCGGTCTATGACCGCAGTCGGCTGATCATGGATTCGGTCGCGACGCTCACCAGCAACCTGCTGCAAATCATCGCCGTCGTCGTCTTGGTGATCGCAGTCTTTCTGTTCCACATCCGCTCGGCGATGGTCGCGGCGATTGCGCTACCTGTCGCGACGGCAGCAACATTCGTGGCGTTCTACTACTTGGACATCTCGGTCAACATCATGTCGCTTGCTGGTGTGATTCTGGCGCTCGGTGACATGGTTGACTCGGCCTGCGTGCTTGTCGAAAACGCGCACAAGAAGATTGCCGAAGCGGAGTCCACCGGAGAAAAGGTCGACCGCACCACGCTAGTCATCGCATCCGCGCGTGAGCTTGGCCCTTCCATGTTTGGCGCACTCTTGGTCCTGACAATTGCATTCCTTCCCGTGTTCGCCCTTCAAGGCGAGGAAGGACGTCTCTTCCGGCCCCTGGCGTTTGCGAAGACGTTCTCCATGGCCTTCGCATCGGTCTTTGCCGTGACGCTGGTTCCAGCGCTGATGGTGATGTTTCTCAAGGGCAAGATTCGGCCAGAAGAACGCAACCCGATCAATCGCTTCTGCATCGCCGCATATCGTCCCATGTTGCGTGCCTGCCTGCGCGGGAGGTGGCTCGTCATCGCGCTCGTCGTCGTTATCACCGCAGCGACCGCCTATCCGTTCCTGCGTCTCGGTTCCGAGTTCATGCCTCCACTCTACGAGGAAGACCTGCTCTACATGCCCATCACCGTTCCCGGCATCTCGGTCACCGAGGCGAAGCGTCTGTTGGAGTGGCAAGACCAGCAGATACGGCAGGTGCCCGAGGTCGAGCTGGTCTTTGGCAAGACGGGTCGTGCAGAGACTGCGCTCGATCCCGCGCCTCTGTCGATGTTCGAGACGATCGTGCATCTGAAACCTCGCGACAAGTGGCGGAAAGGAATGACGGTGGAACGCCTGGTAGCCGAGCTTGATGAACGGACAAAGCTACCCGGCGTTCAGGGGGCTTGGACCATGCCGATCAAAGCACGTATCGACATGCTCTCGACCGGCATCCGCACGCCAATCGGGATCAAGGTCTTCGGCCCCGATCTGAAGGTCATCGTTGAGATCAACAATCAGCTCGAGCGAACGCTGCGCGGGTTGCTCCATACACGGAGCGTGTATGCCGAGCGCGAGGTCGGCGGGTTCTTCTTGGATGTCACGCCGAACCGTGAAGCCATCGCACGATACGGCCTGACCGTGCGACAGGTTCTTGATGTCGTGGAAAGCACCATCGGTGGCATGGATGTTTCGACCACCTATGAAGGCCGCGAGCGCTACCTCATCAACGTCCGATATCCGCGCGAGCTGCGCGACAACATCGAAGCGATCCGCGACGTTCTGGTACCGATTGCGCCGCTCTCGCCGCGTCCCTTGCCCGTTAGTCCAGGTGGTACGCCGTCTGGCATGAGCGGCAGCAGTCCGACGCCAGCAGCGATGCCGATGGGAGCAGCCGGTGGAATGAGTGGCGGCATAGCAACCGCAGGCGATGCGGAGATGGGAGGGGCTACGATGGCTGGTGCTGGGATGGGCAGATCAGTGCGTCCGAACCCAGGCAAGGGCCAACTTGCGTCGTTCGTGCCGCTCGGTCAGCTGGCCCGCGTTGAGACGGTCATGGGACCGCCGATGATCAAGAGCGAGATGGGATCGCTCACGGGCTGGATCTACGTCGATATCGACACGAGTGATGTCGGTGGCTACGTCAGCGCGGCCAAAAAGCTGGTAGCACATGAAGTCAAGCTGCCGCCCGGCTACTTCCTCAAGTGGACAGGACAGTACGAACTCCTCGAGCGTGTGCGGGCGCGCATGGCTTGGCTCCTGCCGCTCACCATCGCAATCGTGTTTCTGATTCTGTTCGTCAACTTCAAGGGCGCAGCCCAGGCGCTCATTGTCATGACGGGCGTGCCCTTTTCCGCAGTCGGCGCGATCTGGACGCTATGGATTGCCCACTTCAACACATCCATCGCGGTCTGGGTCGGCATGATCGCGCTTCTGGGAGTCGCGGCAGAGACGGCCAGCGTCATGGTCGTCTATCTCGATGACGAGTGGAGCGAGGGCCGTCAAAAGGGAACCCTCAGAACCCTCGGTGATCTCCTGGACCGTTCGCTGGAGGCTGGCTCGAAGCGCGTGCGTCCGCTGCTGATGACCGTCCTGTCGAACGTGTTCGGCCTGCTCCCAATCCTGGTAGACACCGGTGTGGGCTCCGATGTCGCCAAGCGGATCGCCGCCCCGATGTGGGGGGGGCTCGTGTCGCTGACGATCTTGACCCTGTTCGTGGTGCCTGCCGTCTACGTGGTGTGGCGCAGCTTCCAACTTCGGGAGATCAAGTCATGAGCCCTGACCAGACTCGCAGGCTCAAGGACAAGGAGCTTCTGTCCGACGCTCATGCCATCACAATCGCTTCCCTGCGAGAATCGCTGGTCGTCGATCCGGCCACGGGAATTTCCGAGGCAGAAGTGCTCATCCGAAGGAGTCGCTTCGGCGAAAACCGTCTGCCCGAGCCCCCGCGAGAGAGCGAGGTCCGGCGCTTCCTGCGCCAGCTTCAGAGCCCGCTGGTCCTTGTCCTCATCGCGGCGGCGACAGTCGCCACTAGCATCGGCGCGATCGAGCGTAGCGGCTCGATCCTCATGCGATTTGGTGACGCGCTCGCCATCCTCCTCATCGTCTTGCTAAATGCACTGCTCGGTTTCTTTCAGGAGCGAAGGGCCGAGTCTGCTCTGCGCGCGCTGAGCAACATGTCGGTGCCCCATGCTCGCGTACTGCGTGCCGGTGTTCTCACAGAAATGCCTGCGGTGATGCTGGTCGCTGGTGATGTCATCACGTTGGATGTTGGCGATGCCGTGCCAGCAGACGTGCGACTCCTCGCGGCCACGAATCTCCGCGTCGATGAGTCAGCCCTTACTGGAGAGAGTGCCCCCGTGGACAAGGACGCGAGCGGCGCGCTCGCCCCGGATGCGCCGCTCGCCGAGCGTGTCACGATGGCCTACCTCGGCACGCTCGTGGTTCATGGGAAGGGACAAGCGCTAGTCGTCGCGACCGGCGCGCAGACAGAGCTGGGCCGCATCGCGAAAGCGCTGGGCCACAGCAAGTCCGAAGAGACCCCACTCGAAGCGACCCTGCGCATCTTTGGCCGCCGTGTCCTGTGGGTCTGTGTGATCGTGAGCGCGCTGCTGTTCGGCTGGGGCATCACCAAAGGCGGCGACACCTGGAGCGGCGCACTTCTTGAGGCCGTGAGCTTCGCAGTGGCGCTCATCCCCGAAGGGCTGCCGGCCATTACGTCTATCGCGCTCGCACTTGGCACACAGCGGATGGCCAAGTTCGGCGTCATCGTCCGCCGCCAACCTGCGGTCGAGGCACTGGGAGCAACGAGCGTGATCTGCTCCGACAAAACCGGAACACTGACGCAGAACCGAATGACGGTGCGGGTCCTCTATGCAAATGGCGCACGTCATGAGGTCGGCGCTGCTTCGTCTGCCACGGTGCACGAGCTGCTGCTCACGGCGACCCTATGCAACGATGCTCGGTTCACTCCTGACCCGAAGACCGGTGCGAAGACGCTACAAGGCGACCCGACGGAGGGTGCGCTCCTGACGGCAGCCGCGCAATCTGGCCTTGATCCAGATCGCTTACGCACCGAGCACCTGCGACTTGCGGAGATTCCGTTTGACTCAGAGCGCAAGCGCATGGCCGTCCTCGTGCGTGACTCCGATGGCAGCCGCTTGGTGCATCTAAAAGGCAGCGCTGAGACGGTTCTTCCTTGCTGCACGACCCTGCTCAACGCGAATGGTGAGCGCCCAATGACCGAAACCGATCGAGCGTCGATCTTGGCCGAGGTCGATCGGATGAGCGAGAGCGCCCTGCGTGTCCTCGCGCTCGCCGACAAGAGGCAGACTTGCGACACCATCGAAGAGTCAGGTCTCAGGTTCCTCGGGCTCATCGGCATGCTCGATCCACCGCGCGAGGGTGTAACCGAGGCAATCGCGGCGTGTCACCGCGCGGGTGTCGCAGTTGTCATGATCACCGGCGATCACCCGAAGACCGCAGCGGCCATCGCTCGTGAAATCGGGCTTCTCCGAGTCGGCGAGGAAATCCTTTCGGGAACCGAACTTTCTCACCTGACGGACGACGAGCTGCGGGAGCGCTGCGACCGCGTCCGCGTCTTCGCACGCACCACCGCCGAGCAGAAGCTGCGCATCGTGCGCGCCTTTCAGCGGAGTGGGCACGTCGTCGCAATGACCGGGGATGGTGTAAACGACGCCCCGGCGCTTCACGAGGCTCACGTCGGCGTGGCGATGGGTCGAGGCGGCACAGAGGTAGCAAGGCAGGCCGCAGGCGTTATCATCACCGATGATAACTTCTCCACCATCGTTTCCGGTATCCGCGAAGGACGGGCCATCTATCACAACATCCAGAAGTTCATCGTCTATCTGCTGTCTTCCAACGTCGCGTTGGCGCTGGCTGTCTTCGGCACGACGTTTCACCAGGGATGCTTGCCCCTTACGCCGCTGATGATCCTCTGCATCAACCTCGTGACCAACGGGCTTCCGGCGCTGGCGTTGGGCATCGAGCCCCCCGACCCCGCGCAGATGCAGACGCCGCCGCGCCGTACCACCGCCGGGCTCTTTCAGACCCTCGACTACGTCGGCATCGGGCTGGCCGGGCTCGCCATGGGCTTGCTCGCGCTGATGCTGTATGTCCGTCCCTGGCTTGACCGTTCGGTCGATCCACAGTGGTCGCGTGCGATGGCGTTCGCGGTGCTGGGCTTTGGCCCTCTGTTCCATGCGTGGAACTGCCGGTCCCGCGAGCGTTCGCTGTTTTCCCTGCGGCCTCTTTTTCCGCTGGCCCTCGCCGGTGCGTGCTTGCTCTCGGCTGGCGTTCATTTGATCTCATCAGCCGTTCCGGCGCTCGGTCCTGTCTTTCATACCTATCCGCTCTCGCCGCAGGACTGGCTGCTCGTCGTGGTCCTCTCCGCCGGAATCCTGCCGCTCATCGAGTTGGTCAAGCTGATTGGCAGGCCGTTCTTGCAAGAACGAGCTGTGCAACTGGACCCATGAGAAGTCGAGCTACATCCAAGAACCCATCGAGCACGCAGGATGATGCGGGAGGGGCGTCATGGGCACTCCGCAGGAGACCGGACGTAGGCGTAAACTCAAAGCAGCAGAGGAGCTGATCGTGCCGCCGGTGAAGATGACTAGCTCGGCATTGGGGTCGAGCGTGAGCGTCAATAGATAACTGAGCACGGTGACGAGACAAATCACTGCCGCTGAATCAGCAGCGCAGCGGCGTGCTTGTCCGCGCCATACTTCCAAGTCTGAAGGGTGTTCCAGCCAAGACGATGCAAGCACTGACTGAGCTTGTCGATGTCGTAGCGCTTGGTCCGCCAGACTAGGAATTGACGCAGCGGCTCCCCCTCCTTCTCAACGTCGGCCCAAAATTCTACGGCGTAGCTGCCTGGCACTGGACAGTGAGTCGCCAGCTCGGTACGGAGCCGCAGCCCGAGCAGCCCCCGACAATGACGGCGAAGAGGTCCGCCCAAAAAGTTGCTGTACGCTTCAAGCTGCCGCTTGGCTTTAAATGCGCGGTCTGCTGTGCGGATCTGCTCCTCTGGCTGGTCAGCGGGCGCACGAACGGTCTGAAAGTCCAACACGGCCAAATCGCCCGGCTGAGCGCACGCAGCCAGATCTCGAAAGAACCATGGCTCGTCGTGGATATTCCCCAACGTATAGCCCATCATGAGGAAGACCCTCATTCTGCGGATGCTCGTCGGGTGCATATACAGAAGCGGATTCTTCGACACGTCGTTAAAGTTGCCGTGGACCGCGAAGACCGGGATGCGCCGAG
>CALLYL010000306.1 GCA_937859535.1 uncultured Myxococcales bacterium | reverse complement strand
CCGGAAACAGATGGAGAGTCACCGGCGCGGGGTTTTTTGGGCCGAGCGGCAGCACCTCGTGGCTCTCGACAGCGCGCAACAGCTTGGCCTGCACGGACAACGGCAGCTCGGCGATCTCATCGAGAAACAGCGTGCCGCCGTTCGCTGCCTGCAGCAATCCGACGGCATCCGCGACCGAGCCCGAATAGGCACCACGGCGGGCTCCAAAAAGCAGTCGCTCGGCCACCCCTTCCGCAACGGTTGCACAGTTGACGGCGACAAACGGCCCATTGCTGTGCGCTCCGGCAGCATGAGCAGCCCGCGCTACCCCCTCTTTGCCGACTCCGCTTTCTCCGCAGATGTGCAGGATGTCGCTAAAGCACGCCATGTTCCGCGTCCTCTCATACACAGCTTGCAGCGCAGGTCCGTGGACGAACTCGCCGTCCCGCCTGATGCCAGCAGACTGGATAGGCCGCAGATCCGCGGAAAAGACGAACAGCGAATCACCGACGCGCAAGACCCGTGGGTTCGGGAAGGCGCGGCCTTCTTCTAGGCGTACTCCATCTACGTGGGTGCCGTTGTGACTGCCAAGATCCTCGACAAAGAAACAACGGCCATCGAAACGCACTCGAGCATGGTGGCGCGACATTTTTACATCGACGTGCTTGCTGAGCGTGCCTCGGCCAAGCTCGATCGTACCCATGGAGAAAGGCAGCGGTACACAAAGCGGTTTGCCATTCTGACAGACGAGCAACAAGCCGACCAACGGCACCTCTTGCTTCAGGAGACCCCGCCGTGTCGACTTGGTCATGATGGCAGTCTGGTACCTCCCTACATCCTGCTTGTGTTTCGAGAGCTGGCCCTACCACGATGGTATCGTGGCTTCCTCGTCGCTGTCTAGCGATCAAGCGATGTCGCCAGTACTTGAGTACCTGCTCTTACTGTGGCTCCTGCGCAAAGAAGCTCTTCGCCTGCGGTACGTTGGACGCAAATGAGTACGACGAGGCTGCGACTTGCTGCTCGATTCGAGAGTGGATGTCCCGATCCCGTGCTGCGTGCTCTGGGCCGCCCGATGCCAGCCGATGGCCAGACAGAGCCCCGTAAGCGGATACGCCAGCAGTAGCATCTGTTGCGGAACCGCAGTCGTAACGGACAACAGCACCGCAAGCAGAGGAATCAACGGCAGGAAGGACAGCCACCTGATGAGCGTTGTCGCTACGATTGTCATTGTGCCCGCTAAGGCGACCATCTGGAAAGGGAACGTCCGCGACACTGGCAGGTCGAGCACAAAGCCGACAAGACGCTGCAAGAAAAACAGCACCAGGGTCACAAGGAGCAGGATCCAGAAGTGGCGGTGGAAGCGGTTCCGGAGCAGTGTTTGCCGTTGCGACAGCCCCCCAAGCAGCACGACCATGATGAGCCCCGGCCAAAACAGACCCGGGGGATGCGGCACCACAGAGGATTGTGCGTAGCGCATCTGAACGACGGTAATCGTCAGGAGCATCGCAATGACCCAGGCGAGGTTGAAGCGAAGTCGTGACTGCCGACCAGCGGCCATGTCACCGCGCAGTTCCTGCGTTAGGCTGGCGATGAGCTCTGCCATCGAGGGAAAGCGCTGTCCCGGCTCTGTAGACAGCCCGCGGAAAAGCGCCTGCCGGATTTCATCCGGAACCTTCGTGTCGGGCGGCGGTGGACATGGCAGGCCATGCACGCTCTTTTCGTGTTCGTGGAGGCTCGATCCGGAAAACGGCAGATAGCCGTAAAGCGCCTCGTAAAGCGCCGCGCAGAAGCTCCACTGGTCGCTGCGACTGTCGATGTCACCACCGCGATACTGCTCGGGCGACATATAGCCCGGAGTTCCGGAGATGACGCCCGGCCTCGTCATACATCCCAAGCTCTGGGCCTCTGTCTCTGGCACGACCGTTCCATCGAGCCCAGCGCCCATGAGTGCGTCTTCGCCCAAAGCCGTGCTCACACGCGCCAGTCCGAAATCGACAACGCGAGGCCGCTCATCCCCTCCAATGAGGACGTTGTCCGGCTTGAAATCGCGGTGAAATAGACCCGAGAGGAGAAGCCAACAACCCATTTCCCCCCCGTCCGAAAAAGCGGGGGAACGGAGTCACGGATGTTGGCAACCACGGCAGCCAACAAGAATCGAGGACGATCCAGCCTACTCAAAAGCCGGTTGTCCGCTTACGTCTCATTGTGCGATGATACCGGCGTGCAGACTATTTACGGACCGTACGCACCGTCCAGGGGTCGCTCAAGATGGAGGGTGCAGATCCGAGACTCGGCCACCGGACGAAAGTTGTCCATCACCGCTCCCACGAAGACCGAAGCGGAGAAACTAAAGGGGCAGCTTGAGCAAGAGCTAGCGCAGGCTTCTCCGTTGCAGGTCCACGAGGCACTCGACCAGTATGCTGAGTACAAAGCGACGATGATCCGAAGTCCTCGCGCTGTGGCGGATCTCATCCAGGCGCTCAAGCAGCTCATTCCAGATGGTCAGGTGATGGGGGTGTCCAAAGCGAAGGCCGAAGAATACTACCTGGCCGAGACGAAGCGACCGGGTAAGAAAGGGGCACGCTCCGCTGCCACGCACCATGGAAGGTTGCGGGCAGCCAAAGCCTTTTGGGGCTGGCTTGTCCGTCGGGACATGGCGACCAAGAACCCGTGGGAAGCGGTCGAGCCGGTTGGCAAGACCAAAGCGGGTAAAAAGCAGCCTCGCGAGGGTGAGGCTCGTCTGCTAGACCGACATCTCTTTGAACAAGCCGCAGCCGGTGAGGAGGACGCACTCGCCCTACTAGTGCAGCTCTATCTAGGGCTTAGACCGAGTGAAGTGCTCGGTCTGACCGTTGGGTGCATCGAGGGTGCCGTCGTCTACGTGAACGGCACAAAAAGCCAGAATGCGGTGCGCAAATTGGAACTCTACGCGCCGGTTGCGGAATTGCTCCTAGCTTTTTGTCAGGGGCGTCCCAAGTCTCAGCGAGTTTTTGCAGCCGACCGGGTCACTCAGCCGGGATCGGGCTGGATGTACAAGCGTCTCAAGAAACTCTGCACGAAGCTCGGCATCGAGCAGATTTGTCCGCACGCGCTGCGGGGTCTCCACTCCTCGCTGGCACTCACTGCCGGAGCAACCAGTCAGCACGTCGCCGCAGCGCTGGGTCATGCGAGCTTTTCGACGACCTCGCGGCACTATGCAACTCGGGAATCGATCGAGGTCGGACGAGCGCGCAACTTCGTCTCTGCGATGACCAGTGAACCCGGCGAGGCACTGCGCGAGGCACTGGCGCAGCATGGCGGAAACACGACGAAGCAGAACGAATCGTAGGGCTCATTTACCAATCGAAAGATTGACCTCGTTCAGGTGCGCTGCCGTTGCAGAAAGTGCGGCAACTCGCGACTCAGCTCCGCACTCCTTTGTGATCTGGCTTCGTACTCCGTTCCATCCCTGAGCATGGCCTACATGATGCCGGATAACCGTCGCGCAAGCTCCACCGCTGCAACTCTCCTTCCTCGACGCTGCGTGATTCCTTCTGCCCATGTACAGAGTGCGGTAGTCTTCGGATTCTTCAGCCGCATAATCCGTTGCGCCGCTTGCACCAGCATCACTCTCACACGTGCTACACCCGATTTGGTGACGTGAGCGACGTCAGCGGACCAATTCCTGGAATCGTTTGGAGTCTCTGCGCATCGGGCTCTGCATCCGCACGCGCCTCCATTTGATGATCCAGTTCGTCAATCTGTTCATTGAGCGGAATCAGCAGGGTCACAGGCGCTCATCGCCGACTCCCTTCCCCGCAGGAAACTGCGCTGGCCTGCTTGACCAGACGCGCCAAAAAGACTGACCGAACGCGCCATCGGCACTGTTCGGTGGACAAACTGCGGTGTGGTGTCGTTCGATGAGCCCTTCACAGCCGCACTGACACCTTCTTGGGCAAATTCACGGGGCGCACGATGAGCGATCAAAAGAACGATGTTGGGACTCGAAGTCTGGAGCGCCCTGCTTTCGGCGCGATGGTGGCACTGCTGCTTGCGCCGCTCGTTGCGCAGGGAGCGTGGCGACCTCTGGTGCACGTTTTTGGTCCAGCGGGGACAGCCGGTGCCGTGACTGTGGCCGCTACGACAATCGCAGTGGCCACATCTGTCCTCCAAGCGCTTCGACCAAGCCGCCGCCCCCTGCTGCTCCTTGGCTTGGGAGGAATCGTTGCCGTGGCTGCCACCGTCGGATGGTCGCTCGGTACGGCAGGACTCCTGACTCTGCTTCTCACAGCCGCCGCCATGGCCTTTCTTCTGCACTGGATGGTCCCCCAACTCCCGGCTTCGCTGGATGGTCTGGTGACTCGCCACAAAGTGCTGGCCGGTCTGTACGTGCTAATCGCGCTCACAGCAGTGATGTCGACTACGCGTTTGAGCATCTTTATGGGCGACGCCACACAGGTCGACAAGCAGAGCGTCCCTGGCGAGAAGTTTCTCGAGACCCACAACTGTCTGACGGCCTACGTGCAGGCCGAGCAGATCAGCCGACAGCGGGTGGACAATCTCTACGACCCCAAATGGTGGTTCGGTGCCCACTCCATGCCGCCCCGGGAACCAGGCGTGGAGAACCCCTACCAGCCTTTCCTCCTCGACTTTTACCCTTATCCGCCGCCATTCCTGCTGATCATGAGGCCACTGGGGCTGCTGACGGGAGACTTCCCCGCCCAGCGTGCCCTGTGGTTTGGACTCACGGGGCTGCTGATGGCGGCTGGTCTGTGGATCGTAGCGCGCTGGATCGACGGGCCGAACACCCACCGGGTTCTGCTCCTGGCACCGATTTTGTTTGGGACGATTCCCGTGCTGGCCACGCTTCAGACCGGCAACTTCCAGATTGCGGTGGTGATGATCTCGATCCTGTCGATGGTTGCATTCGATCGAAATCGCCACGCCTTGGGAGGAGCGCTGCTCGCGTTTGCGATTCTGTCGAAACTGTCCCCCTGCCTGCTCGGCATCGTCCTGCTTGGGCAACGTCGCTTTCGGAGCGCCGCCTGGAGCGCTGGCTTCGGAGTCATCCTCCTTGCGCTGTCCGTCCTCACGATCGGGGTGCAACCCATGACGGCCTTCCTTACGTACCTACTCCCCCGCCTCGGCTCCGGAGAGGCCTTCGCCTTCATGGATGACGAAGTGTTTAGCATCCTGACCAACATGTCTCCGTTTGGGATTCCCTTTAAGCTCCAGCTTCTGGGCATGAAGGTCGGGGATCCCTGGGTCATCGGGCGCTGGCTCGGTCGAGCGTATTCCGCGGCGCTGGTCGTGCTGGCCTTGGTGAGCGCACAAAGACAGGGGGATCGTCGAGCAAAGGCGGTGACCTGGATGTCGCTGCTCGTCTTGGCGGCCCTGCAGAGTCCATTTGCGCCGGGCTACACGCTGATTGGACTGCTGTGGGCGATGACACTGTTGGCAGTGGAAGTACGCAGAGTGCGCGGCGGTCTGGCGATCGTATTCCTGATGCTTGTGCTGGTGGTCATTCCCCCGCTGCCCGTACCTGTGATCACGGTCCAGTCCCTCCTCCAGTCAGTCCTTGCCATCGGTGTTCCGGCCTGGCTGATCCTCCGCCGAGTCAAGCCGTCGGAGTCTTCCCCAGCGCCACACCAAGCAGACCCGGCCGCAGCCTGAGCGCCGAGTCTCTCTGTGCGACCGCGCCCCACCCCGAAAACCACGCCCCGAAGCCGCCCGGCTCGGTTAGGTAGCCGCATTCCTGTGTGCGTTTAGGTGCCGGACCGGAAACACCCCAGCGCATAGCGCGCTGACTGGGGTCACGACTGGGGAGAGTTCCTATCTCCGTCGACACCCAAAGACCTGCCTTGGGGGTTGACTGGGATGAGAGGGAATGGGATCCCTGCTCTCGGTTTCCCCCCACTTTCCCCCCGGAAAAGCAGTTTGGCTATCCCGAGGGAAAATGGGGGGGGTCTATGTCGCGGTGGATCACGTCCGCATCGTGTGCCGCGAGGAGCGCGGTGCCGACTCGCAGGTACATCTCTAGGATGTCCTCCCACGAGCGATCGCCTCGTTGCTGCCAATTGAGGAGGGTGCCGCCGTCCACATACTCCATGGCGATGTAGATATTGCCGTTGGTTTCGCCAACGTCGTAGATGGCAATGACGTTGGGATGTGAAATGCGCGCCGCGGCTCTTGCCTCGCGCAGCGTTCGCAGCCGTTGCTCCGAGTTGCCGGCCTGCGTTTTGTGCAGGATCTTCAGTGCCACCTTGCGATCGAGCTGTTCGTCGTAAGCCGCGAACACCGACCCCATGCCGCCCGAGCCGAGCCTGCGAAGCAGCACAAAGCGACCGACCCGCGACGCCCGGACCTCGATGTGGGAGACATCGGCAGGCGGCGGTCCGCCAGGCTCCCCGTCTAATGTAGGGGAATTCACTAGCCGGGCAACGGCATCGTCCGTCGAGTCATTTCCGTCCAAGCAGCAGCCCCCCCCGTTACGTCACAGTATCATCAAAGCGACCGACCTTTTTTCACATCGGCAGCCGTTCTGATTCCCTACCTTGTCATCTTGGTCTGCATCGTGGCGATTCGGGACTCTGTAAGCTTCAGGAGATACGGCTCGCTCTCTGTATCGAGTAGGAATCCGAACGCGACCCACTTGGGCGGTTGTTTGCGACGGATGTGAGGATGATCGATGTGTTTCCAGCGCAGCGACATCGCCGCCGCGTAGGCTTGCTCGTCCAGTGTCTGTTCGGAATCGAATCGGCGGGCGCGCCCCTGTTTGCCATGGATCGCTTGCCAGTGGGCGAGCTGATTCTCGACGAAAACCTCGTGCCGCTTGAGCTTGATGAGTGGGTCCGTCAGCAGGTCATACCCCTTTGCTGCGGCATGTTCCAGATACTGACCGGGAGACATCAATTGAAGGATGCGAGCGACCACCCGCTCTCACTCAGCGACGGCAACATCTCGATGAGAGCGCGTCTCCTGTAGCTCCGCAGAGAGGCAAATTTGCGCGTAGATCCAGCAGTGCGAGCTGTTCCGCTTCACTCAGTACCGATTGTCCTGTGCGAGACAATCGATCGAGCGCCCACACGCTCTCGTCAAATCGAACACGGGTCTCCGCTACTCGACGATTCAGCCCTTCCTGTTCAGCGGAAACGCGCTCTTTCGATGGCCTCTGTTCATCCAATTCTCGACGAAGCTGCTTGAGCTCCTGCGTCAGATCGTAGCGAACGTCTTCGGTCCTCCCACGCACATCCTCTACTTCGTCCTCAAGCTGATTCCGCAGAATTCCTTCTTGCATCTGCGCTCGCTTGCTACGACGCGCAGCAGAACCCACTGTGCATCAAAGCAACGCTACAATCCAAGTAGGTGCGCTCGTGATTAGGTAGCTCAAACGGGTGGTCCTCTCCGACGGCTTGCACATGATCGCTAACGGTGCTGCCGGCACCACTACCCCGTCGTTGGTCCGGCCCCGCACCGTGGTACGCGAATCCGCTCTACGCCAGCCAGTCCCAGCACATCGATCACCTGATCGGGCATCCTGATCACAACCAGTCTGGACCAGCTTCGGCTGGACTCAAGGCTGAGCGGAACACGACTCGTCAGGAGAGCGCGGATGCGATGAACCCGCTAGGGGTGGTGACTAACGCCAACACCGATTAGGCAGATAGCGCTATTCGCCAATTGGCAACTCGCCTACCCACCAGTCTTCCTCAGGAAGCGTATGTAGCCAATTCACCGTCGCTCCACCGACAAGCGCAGGTCCGGCGATGCATCGGGAGCCCAGAGAGGTTGGCTCTACTCCGCTGCTGGCTGGTCAGCTCACAGCAAAAATAGTCAATTTTAAGCAGCTCCGATTAAGAGTGATTGACGGTGCGAAAACAATTTCTTGAAATGTCCGTGACCGCCATGAAGGTTCGTCCGTCGTGGATTTCTTAAATAAGGTGGGGCGTCGCTGCTCCCTAGCCGCTGTGCCGACGTAGGATTGGGTACGTTTGGTCGGCTCAAGGTGTGCACTTTGTGACGGAATCAGTCCGTGCGGATGGATTCACGGCATTTTGCCTCGGGCAGTTGGCGGAGGTCATGCTAACGTGCCGCGCCAGCCATGTACATCAGCAGCCGTTTCGACTCTGGAAACATCGAGGTCGTTGATCAGAGCGACCCCTCCTCCATCCGTCTTACCATCCGCAAGGACGCTGGCGAAGATCACTTCCAGTGGTTCCACTTTCGGGTCACCGGCGCAAAGGGGCGCTCGCTTGGGCTCCGCATCGAGAACGCCGGCGATGCCAGTTATCCCGAAGGCTTTCAGGACTACCGGGCGTGCTGTTCCTACGACCGCACGCACTGGGGCCGCGTCGATACAACCTTCGATGGCAAGGTGCTCACGATCCACGACACGCCGCGCCATGACAGCGTCTACTACTCCTACTTTGCGCCGTATTCCCTGGAACGCCATGCCGACCTGATTGCGCATGCAATCTGTCAACCCCAGGTGGAGTACCAGCGACTCGGTGCCACGGTCGAAGGTCGTGACCTCGACTTGTTGCGGGTTGGTGAGCCTGGCAAAGGACGACGGAATGTGTGGATCATTGCCCGCCAGCACCCTGGCGAGACGATGGCAGAGTGGCTGGTCGAAGGCCTTTTGCACCGGCTGCTCGAGGAAGACGATCCAGTGGCGGGGGCGCTCTTAGAGAAGGCCGTGTTCTACATCGTGCCGAACATGAATCCCGATGGGTCGTATCGTGGCCAGCTTCGTAACAACGCCGCAGGAATGAACCTCAATCGGGCGTGGGCAGAGCCAACGATGGAGCGGAGTCCCGAAGTGTTTCTGGTCCGCGAGCGGATGATGGCTACCGGAGTCGACTTCTGTTTGGATGTACACGGGGACGAAGGACTTCCGTACAACTTCATTGCGGGTGCCAATGGAATTCCGCGCTTTGGCCCGCGCCTCGCGGAGCTTCAACACGGCTATGTGGATGAGCTGATCCGTCGCACACCAGAGTTCCAGAAAGAGCACGGCTATCCCATTGATCCGCCGGGACAGGCCAACCTGTCGATGGCCACGAACTGGGTCGGACAGACCTTCGACTGTCTTTCGATGACGCTGGAGCAGCCGTTCAAAGACGCAAGCAACAGACCTCATTCCGATGGCTGGACTCCCAAGCGGGCCCGCCGACTGGGACAGGTGCAGCTCGACGTCCTGCGCAGTGTGATCGATCGACTGCGGTAGCCAGGCCCAATAAGAAACAGATGCAAGTTGTCTTTATGCATCGACTCATCCGTTAGACAGCGGTACGGCTCAATTTGCTGCGAAACAGCAGAACAATTGTAGCTCTGCGGTGATGTGTGGTACTGCACGGAATCGCTGGCTCTGCGGTCAAGCAATCCGAGGAGAAACGCCATGCGGGAGACAAAAATGAACACCACCACATCGGTCATTTTGACGTGCCTTCTCTCGATGGGAACAGTCTGTTCGTCAAGCTGTTCAGCGCGGATCGGCGCTGAGGACTACGAGTTCGACCTCGGCGTAGAGGATTTCGCTCGCTACCGACCAAGAGACTTCGCCATTCCTTGTGTTGGGCTGGCTTGTCAAAAGCCCAAGTGCGGTGGTTCCAACACCACCACGTTGTCAGGCACGGTCTTCGCGCCGAATGGCCAGGATCCACTCTACAACGTACTGGTCTTTGTCCCGAACGGTGAGCTGCGCCCGTTCGATGATGGCGTTGCCTGCGAGACCTGCGAAAAGTCGGTGTCGGGCAACCCCCTTACCGCCGCGCTCACGGATACCAAGGGCCGCTTCGTGCTCAAGGACATGCCCGCCGGAGCCAACATTCCGCTGGTGATTCAGATCGGGCGATTCCGTCGCAAGATCACCATTCCGGCGGTTGGTGAGTGCGTGGATACCCACGTGACCGATGGTGATGCTCGACTCCCTCGCAACAGCACAGAAGGCGACATTCCGCGCATCGCGATCGTCACGTCCACTTACGATCCGACAGAGTGCATCCTGAACGCCATTGGGATCGACACCTCCGAGTTCACCATCCCAAGTGGTCCAGGACGCATCCACATCTACCATGGCAGCGGCAACAACATCGCGGGCGCACCAACGGGCAATGATCTGTGGGGGAATCCGGCGACTTTGAAGAAGTACCAGCTCGTTGCGCTGCCCTGCAGTTCCTACCCCAGTGGGATGGATGCGGGCGTGCAGAATCTGTTCGACTATGCAAACACCGGGGGTCGTCTGTTCATCACCGACCTGTCCTATCCGGTCATTGCCCAGGGCAAGGGAGACTGGCCGTCCACCGGCAACTTCTCGAGTCCTGGTGGGTTCGCAAATCCGGCATCGATCGATACCTCTTTTCCCAAAGGCAAAGCGCTGTCCGAGTGGCTGGAGGGACTTGGTGCGGCGACCGGAGGGAACCTCTCGCTCTCCGAGACTTACAGCCGCGTTGGCCAGATCAAACCGCCAGCGCAGCGGTGGCTCTACTCTGGAGCGACCAATACGCAGTCGTACACCTTCAATACGCCGACCACCGTCGCCGAAAAAGACCAGTGCGGACGAGTCTATTACTCGAGCTTTCACATTGGTAGCGGGCGGAGTTCGACCGGTACCTTCCCAAGCGCGTGTCACATGAAGGCGCTGACTCCTCAAGAGCGCGTCCTTGAGTTCATGTTGTTTGATTTGACCTCCTGCGTACAGAGTGACGCTGTACCCCCGGTCATTCCGTAAAGAGCGATTCCCCGGTCTCGTCCGCTTGCCTGCTTGCGCCGACTCCGCGTTCCCGACACATTATTTCGTATATTGCGACCCAACTGCGCCAGCACTTCGTATGCCCCCAAAGGTGAGGTGCTGTAGGGCCTGGCTTAAACTCCGCTAACGTCCGTGACCGCCATGAAGGTTCGTCCGTCGTGGATTTCTTAAATAAGGTGGGGC
>CALLYL010000305.1 GCA_937859535.1 uncultured Myxococcales bacterium | reverse complement strand
TGGCTGCTGATATTTACCGTCCCGCCGCCGTGCAGCAGCTGCAGGTGCTGGGTGACAGCCTCGGCATCACGGTCTTTACCGCCGCCGGTAAAACACCTCCTGAGATCTGCGACGAGGCCTATAAGTTTGCGTACAGCAAGGGCTACGACGTAGTTCTGCTGGATACCGCTGGGCGTCTGGCCATCGACGACAAGCTGATGTTCGAGCTGGAGGAGATCAAAGCTCGCGTCAAGCCGCACGAGACCTTCCTGGTCGTCGACGCCATGATCGGCCAAGATGCGGTAAATACCGCCAAGGCGTTCCACGAGCGCATCAGCACCACCGGCTTTATCCTGACCAAGCTCGACGGTGATGCCCGTGGTGGCGCGGCGCTGACGATCAAGGAAGTCACGGGTCAGCCGATCCGCTTCCTTGGCGTTGGCGAGAGCCTCGACAAGCTAGAAGAGTTCCGTCCTGAGGGACTGGCCAGCCGCATCCTGGGCATGGGCGACATCGTGGGCCTGATGAAGGACTTCGAGCAGGTCGTCGACACCCAGAAGGCCGAGCAAGATGCGATGCGCATGCTCAAGGGCAAGTTCGACATGCAGGACTTCCTTGAGCAGATCAGCGTGATTCAGCAGCTTGGGTCGCTCAAGGACATCCTGGCGAAGATGCCGATGTTCGGGATGCAGCTTCCCGAGGGCGCGAACATTGACGACGGCGAGCTTATCAAAATCAAGGCGATGATCAGCTCGATGACGATGACGGAGCGGCGACAGCCGGAGCTGTTCATCGAGACTTCATGGGAGCAGGTGATCTCGGGCGGCCAAGTGAAGGGTCGCCGTCGGGTCGCGAACTACGTCGAGAGTCGGGTTCGTCGGATCGCGCGGGGCTCGGGTCGCAAAGAAACCGAGGTCATGGAGCTGCTCCACAAGTTCGCGCTGATGCGGCAGATGATGCTGAGCATGGGCGCGCAGGCGGGACTGCTCGGGAAGATTCCGGGGCTGCGTTCGCTCGGGAAGCTCAAGCAGATGGCGGGCATGGACCTTGGGGCGATGATGAATGCCGCCGGGATGCCGCAAATGGAAGGCCGTCGCTCGGCACCGCGACCGAACGTCGACAAGAAGCGTGACAAGATCAAGCGCAAGGCCGCCAAGGAGGCGCGCAAGCGCAATAACAAGAAGAAGTAGCGGCAGGAGTGGTGATGGTCAAGGCGAGCGCGGCGAGCTTTACGGGGGTCTTTACGGCACTGGTCACGCCGATGCGTGCTGGCGACGGTGGCCCGGTAGTCGATGACGCTGGCCTGGCGCGGCTCGTCGAAGTGCAGGTCGCAGCCGGAGTGCAGGGCCTGGTGGCTTGCGGAACCACCGGCGAAGCAGCGACGCTGACTGCGGAAGAGCAAGCTCGCGTGGTACGGGTTGTCGTCGAGGCCGCAGCGGGTCGAGTGCCGGTGCTTGCGGGTGTGGGTTCTCCATCGACAACGACTTCTTTGTCACTCGGAAAGGCCGCACTTTCCGTCGGTGCGACCGGGCTTCTCGCCGTGACGCCGTACTACAATCGACCGCCGCAAGAGGGATTGTTTCAGCACTTTGCGGCGCTGTGCTCCCTTGGGGCACCGATCGTGCTGTACAACGTCCCCGGACGGACGGGCTGTGATCTACTCCCAGAAACAGTCGCTCGGCTTGTCGAGAGGCCCGAGATTGTTGCGCTGAAGGAGGCGTCGGGGTCGGTGCTGCGGATGCAGTCTTTGTCCCGGCTGGTCGGCCAGCGGCTGTCGTTGCTATCGGGCGAAGATGCGCTGAACTTCCCGCTCTATGCGGTTGGTGCGAGCGGTACGGTGTCGGTGCTGTCGAACGTCGCGCCAAAAGCTACCGTCGAAGTGTGGAACCGCTTTGCCAATGGTCAGCACGCCGAGGCTTTGGCCCTTCATCAGCGACTGGTTCCGCTGTGTGACTTGTTGTTCTGCGAGCCGAACCCGATTCCGGCGAAGTCGGCGCTGCATATGATGGGGCAGATGGATAGCTTGCTGCGTCTTCCGCTTGTACCGATGACAGCTGCGGGCCAGTCACGACTGCGGGCCGAGCTTTTCGCACTGGGGCTTTTGTCATGAGTGGCGGACCGTTTCCGAGCGAGCGTACCAATCCCGACGAGTCTTCCGATGGCTTTCAACCGTCTTCCGCGACTGCGGGCAAGGGTGGTAGCGAGCTAAACATCGAGATCAACCTGCCGGTGCGCATCGGGGTGTATGGCGCGTTTGGACGGATGGGGCAGATGATCATGCGGGCGTTGCTCTCCGGGGTGGATTCCGAGCGCGAGCCAAAGCTCATGCTGACCGCTGCTGTCGAGGCGGCGAACCATCCGCACCTGGGACGGGACATTGGGCCATCGTGTGGGATGGGTCCGGTGGGAATTGATCTCACCGATGATTTGGCTCGGGCACTCAGCAATGTCGACGTGATCATCGACTTTTCGTCACCGGCAGGAACCGCCCTGCTGGCGGCGGCGGCAGGGGAGACCAACACGCCGCTCGTGATTGGCACGACCTCGCTGCATGCGGCGGCTCTGGCCGCGATCGACACGGCAGCCAATCGCGTTCCGGTGGTCTGTTCGGCGAATATGTCTCCAGGGGTGAACGTGCTGATCGCACTGCTCAAGCGAGCGGCGGCGGCGCTGCCCGACTATGACGCCGAGATCGTCGAGCTACACCACAAGTGGAAGCGAGATGCCCCATCGGGAACGGCTCTGCTCTTGGCGGACTCCATCGAAGGGGCGCGGGGTCGCAAGAGTGATCTGCGGCTCGGTCGCTCGGGCATCAGCGGTCCGCGTGAGGTCGGCGAGCTGGGCATCATGGCGATTCGTGGCGGCGATGTGGTGGGCGAGCACACGGCGTACTTTTTCGGGACCGGAGAGCGCCTGGAACTGACCCATCGAGCCCAGAGTCGCGAGGTGTTTGCGAGAGGGGCACTGATTGCCGCTCGCTGGGTTGCCAATCAAACGCCCGGCATCTACGGCATGGAAGACGTGCTGGGGATTATCTAGCGCGTTTAGACCATGCAGCAGCTTCATGGAAACCTGACCGGCCTGTCGGCCAGCGATAAGCAGCTCTTGGAACGCATCTATCGGCGGCGTGTCGCTCCGAGCGAGGTGGTCTCCGAGGAACTGGGCGCGTTTCTGGGCCAGGTTTCGACAACGGTGAAGCGGCAGGTGGGGGTGCTGATCGACCGAGCTGGACAGGTGACCCACGTCATCGTCGGTGATCACCAGAAGCTATTTCTGCCGGATTTAGGCCGAGCGCGAGCCGGGCGCGGTCGACTGCGTGGTCTGCGCCTCGTCCATACCCATCTTCATGGTGAGCCGCTCAGTCGCGACGACTTGCTCGACCTGGCGAAGCTGCGACTCGACCTGGTGGCGGCGATTGGCATCGGACGTGGCGGTCGTTCCGAGCGGCTGTATTTGGCCCATTTGCTGCCGCCGAATCCTAACGGTGAGCTGTGGCGTGAACTACCCCCCGTGCTGCTCCACCAGCAAGAGGTTGTCTGCGACGAACTGATTCCGGCGCTCGAGGACGAGTATCAAAAAGCGGCGCAGGCGGCGGCGGTTGTCGATGATGGTCGCGATCGAGCGCTGGTCGTGCATATCGTGTGCACCGGCGAGGATGCTCGGACTCGAAGTGAAGCCCAAAATCCGACCGCTCGCGTCGCTGAGTTGCGAGAGCTGTGCCGGACTGCCGGGCTGCAAGTTCTGGACGTGATCACGCAAAAAAGGGCGCAGCTTGATCCTCGGACGCTGCTCGGCAAGGGCAAGCTCGACGAAGTGGTGCTGCGTGCTTTGCAATACGATGCGACGGTGCTGGTCTTTGACAAAGAGCTTCTGCCCGCCCAGGCGAGGACCATCAGCGACACAACCACCCTCAAAGTCATCGATCGCACGATGCTGATCCTCGACATCTTTGCGCAGCACGCGAAAAGTCGCGACGGCAAGATGCAGGTCGAGCTGGCGCAACTGAAGTACACGCTGCCGCGCCTGATCGAGAAAAACACCATGATGTCGCGCCTGACCGGCGGCATCGGTGGCCGAGGTCCGGGCGAAACCAAGCTAGAGATCAATCGTCGTCGGGCCCGCGAGAGAATTACGCTGCTGCAGCGGCAGATCGATAACCTCTCATCGGAGCGGCATGAGCGACGCAAGATGCGACGTCGTCGGGCGCTGCCGGTGGTGGCAATTGTCGGCTACACCAACGCTGGGAAGTCGACGCTGCTCAATACCCTGACGCGGAGCGAGGTTCTCGTCGAAGACAAGCTGTTTGCGACGCTCGATCCGACCAGCCGCCGCATGCGCTTTCCTGACGAGCGAGAGCTGATCATTACCGATACCGTGGGGTTTATTCGCGAGCTGCCGCAGGATCTGGTCAATGCCTTCCGGGCGACGCTCGAGGAGCTTTCCGAAGCAGATCTGCTGATGCATGTCGTTGATGCCAGCGATCCTGCGATGGAAGAGCAGCGCCGTTCCGTCGAGAAGATCCTGTTCGAGCTTGAGCTTGCCGATAAGCCGAGGCTGCTTGTCTACAACAAGATCGATCGACTCGATGCCGAAGGGTTTGCGTCGCTGCCATTTGATCGGGAAGCGGTGGCTCTGTCGGCACTTGAGCCGGAGACGGTCAGACCGCTGCTGATGGCGATTGATCAGGCGCTCCAGCTTTCGCCGCAGCGACGCTATTGGGTGGGGTGGCCGGGCTGCGCAGAAGCGGTCGACGATGCGACAAGTGAAGTCGACGCTGAGGATGGAGCGGGCGAGGTGGATGCCGTGGTCGACGCTGAAGGACTGGAGCCCACCTGAGCAGTCGGTGGGCGCGACTCGACCCATGCCAGCGTCGAGACAATGTCATCGACTTGGACGGCAGAGTAGCGCTCGGCCTCTTTGAGGAACAGGCCCATCGCTAGCATCGCCAGGGCCAGCCCGATCCAGCCCAGAAACCCAAGCTGCATCGACGCGAGTCGGTGGAGCGAGGCTGCCAGCACCACCAGCCACAGCGTCGCCGAGACGATCATTCCGTCACACAGCGCCGCCATTACCCAGTAGCGATTGAGCAGTATATGGGAGGGTGCCAGCTCGCTTTGCTGACGGACCTGGGTCCACATCAGTGTATAGAGACGCAGCGCCGCTGATTCAGCCTCGGGGCTTGGGGGTTGCTTGGAGTCGTCTGACGCCGCCAAGAGCCGCAGGTAGTTGGCGAGTGTGCTGTGGTCGCTGTCTTTGGCACGAAGATCATGCTGACGAATCGCATCGCGGACTTGACGAGCCAGCCGCGCTCGCAACGGCTTCCAGGTGCCGACTCGCATCGCCAGCCGACGCAACAGCCGCCCAAGGATAAAACTCAGCATGCCCAGGACGTAACAGCCGAGGACGAGCAGCAGACCGCCATGCACGCCCTGAATCCAGTCCGGGAATGCAGCGGGTCCATGGAGCTTGTAGACCAGTAGTAGCGCCGCCAAGCTGCTCGCGCCCGAGACGATAAACGACAGATCGAAAATGTCGAAAAAGCCGCTGATTCGCCCGAGCAGCGCTTGCAGAGACTGCACCGCCTCGTTCATGTTCGTGTCGCCCCAGTTCGGCCTGGATAGGCAATGAGTGCCCGTCCGAGCAGATCAACAGCGCGGCGCAGAGGCGTTTCGGCGAGCACGTACGCGATGCGCACCTCACTCTGTCCAGCACCGGGCGTGCGGTAGAAGCCGGGACCGGGAGCGAGCATGACGGTCTCGCCGTTGTGGGAAAAGTCGTCGAGCAGCCAAGAGCAGAAGCGCTCCGCCGAGTCGACAGGCAGCTTCGTCATCAAATAAAACGCGCCTTGCGCCTCGGGGGCGAGCACGCCCGGGAGCTTGGCCAGCTCTTCCGACAGGACATCGCGACGACGACGGAATTCGTTGATCATGCCCTCGACGAATGGACCTGGATCTTCGATTGCAGCCATCCCACCGAGCTGACCAAGGGTGGGCGGGGACAG
>CALLYL010000304.1 GCA_937859535.1 uncultured Myxococcales bacterium | reverse complement strand
AAGAGCACGCGCAGCGCAACCAACTCGCCGCCTAACGTCCGAGGCAGTCCTCGCATCGACGACCGGCCTGGTCTGCCTCGGTTCGTTCCTTCGCGGTCGCCGCCATGGAGCTTCCATGCAAGCCACAGCCTTGTCCTCTGCCACAGAACCGTCCGCTCCTGCTGCCGTCGGTCCACCGCAACCACCGCATGACCGTCGAGCCATAGCACTCCCTATCGCCTGCATTACCGTTGCGCTAGAGCGCTTCGGCTTCTACACGCTCGTCTCTCTGTTCGTCCTCTTCCTCACGGAACAGCGCGGCCAAACCGAAGCGCAAGCGACCACTTGGTACGGAGTCATGATGGGTGCTACCTACTTCACTCCTCTGTTCGGTGGAGCCCTCGCGGATCGATTCGGTCGCTGGCTCTGTATCTGCATCGGCGCATTCCTACTCGCCGGTGCCTACGGACTCCTGACCGCTGGATTCCTACCGCTCTCGATCATCCTCCTTTCGATAGGAATGGGACTCTTCAAGAGCAACATCACCGCGGTTGTCGGATCTCTATATCCAACAGAGATCGATCGGGACCATTCCCTCACTCGACTCTACTGGGCAGTCAATCTCGGTGCGCTCCCCTCTGGTGTAGTCGGTGGCTGGCTGGTAAAGCACTACGGCTATTCCGCTGCCTTCCTGTCTGCGGCAGGAGCTTGTCTGCTTGCATGGTGTCTCTGGATGCTCTCGGCAAAGACTGTGTTTTCCGAGGATTCGAGAGCTCACATCGAAGAATCACCAGCCCCCACAGCCTGTACGTCTAATCAGCGATTTTCCGTCGTAAATTCAAGCACTTGCAGGGGCCAAGGAGCGGCCAGGGAACGGTCGCGATGTGGCTGTTTCAGACGAAAACACAGCGCAGTCCCTACTTCCATTCTGGTCAGATGATCTTCAGTGAGCCACGAGAGGAGGCCATTCCCTCCCAACGCCATCAATGCTCAGGAATCGCGCCGCTAACCCCGATCGGAACGCTCCGTTTCCGTGCGGAAGTGGACAGCAATGCAAGAACTCTGCAACAACAAATACGCTGCCAACCAGATTACTTCCCTCGCACAGTTTCCACTGAGTCCTGCGCCTCCCGCTCCGCGTACCACTTGTCCCGCGCGTCGATCCAATCGAGGATGAGCTTCCGCGCCTCCGCAATCGTGATCACAATCTGCGGTGGGTTGTCCTGCTGGTCGTCTTCGAGCAGCCGCTCCGTCGGTTCAATGACCACCCGTCCGTCGGGATACATGTCAAGATACACTCGCAGGTCTCCCCAACCCACTACCGGCGTCCCTGCTTCTGCTCGGTCGAGCGCTGCCAGCACCAGGTCTTCGTTTCCCTCACAGTCCGCCAGATATCCATTGAGCGGCTTCCACCGGACGGGGTCCGGCTCATCCTCTACCGCCGCCATCGCGCTGTCACCGCCCGGCATGGACGTCGCAATCACCTTCATTTTTTCGGTCCTTCGTACTTGGGCCCTTTATAAATCGGATACACGCGATCGATACGGCCTCCCTGGTCGAGCATCATTTCAATGGGCACGCCACTTGCGCTCTCGCCCCGATAACGCCCCGTTTTCTCGTTCAGCATTTTGTTGTCGTACGCCTCATCAATCGCCGCTGAGACCTGTTCTTTCGTCCACCCTTTGGGGAAGAACGTCGAACGACGATCCTTCTTCGTCCCCTCGATCATCACGTTCGCAGCGTAGACGCCATGTTCATCCGGCGGGCTACGCGTTCCTTCGAGCACTCACCGCATGCAAAATGCCGCCGCGCAGAAAGCACGGCTTGCCGGTCTTTTGTTCTCGCCGCCGCACCACCTCGACAAGCTGCTGGACGACAATCGCCAGCTTGGCCGTCTTTTCGTCGGGCCGTGCGAGGATTTCCCGATCCGCCGTCATCAGTGTCCCGTCGGTCTTGTCGATCCACACATGCAGCCCGACCGGGAAGCGCCGTCCATCGCGATGCACGATGGTGCTCGCGTCGATGGGCTCGGGCTCGCCGATGCAGATGATTTTCAGTCGTCCGAGGCTGCTCGGGTCAGTGTAGATGCAGCCGTCGGCTTCGAGGACTGGATCGACCATGAAATGGTCGAGATACCAGTCGGGCATGCCGCCGATGCCCGCGCAAGTCTGTCCCCAAGACCACACGGCATGGTGCAGCAAAGACGGCGCAGATCTCGCGTGCTGCGTACAGGGCACGGTTCCCTTCGGACGGGAGGGAAGCTGCGGATGTGCCCCTGGGAACGTGCGTGAAGCGGACAGCCTTGCGATTCAGCGTGGCTGTACGCTGGCCAAGGAGTCTGACGAACTACAAACCCAGAATCTATCGCGGGCGGTGTTCAAACACCTCAAGCAGCTCAAGCAGTGCATGGAGTCGAACCTCGATGACGAGGGAAAAGTGGCTGGCACGATGGTCACCAAGCTGCTTCTCGGTCCGACAGGCCATGTACTTTCGGCACGTATTGCAGCGACTTCCCTGCCCTCTCCACCGACCAGTCAGTGTCTGCTCAACCTCTTCCGTACGATTGAGTTCCCACCTCCGCGCAGCGGCTGGGACGAGTTCACCTATCCAATACAGCTTCTCAGTCAGGACGACGCTCAAGGACCGGAGAACAAGGTCCAGTCCAAGGGCAAGGCCAACTGAGTTCGTTAGCAATCCTCCCAGACAGTAACGACTACCACGCAGTACGCGATGCTCACCAAGCCACCCCCGAGGTCAGCGGCGCGTCGCGAAGAATGCGATTCGGCGCGGAGCGAGCTGGATATTCCCATACGCACTCGTGACCTGGACCGAGAATCCTGCTTGCTCCAGCCAGCGTGCGAGCTCGACTTCGTCGAAGAGCTTGACGTGATGAAGCTCCTTCGTACGTCGATAGCCGCTACCGTGGCGACGGAAAACTTCGATCTCGCGGGTGAGCCGCGCTGTGGCACGATCCTCTCGCGTCTCGTACAAGATCGCCCACTCGTCATCGCTCTTCCACGCCCGAGCGTCGAGGCTCGGACCCGCGCTGCTAATCACGTCAAACACGAACAGTCCTCCGGGCGAAAGAGCAGCTCTCACGCGGGCAAGCAGGCTACACAACACGCCGTCCGCATCGACCTTCGGCTCGTGGTAGCTCAGCGGCTCGCCCACCGCCAGCACTGCGTCGCAGGCAGGTAGGTCGACCTCGTAGACCGAGCCCTGGATAAAGCGAGCGCGCGGCGCACTTCTGCGTGCAATCTGGAGCAGTGCCCCCGACGGTTCGATCGCGACGACCTCATATCCGGCCTCGCTCAGTGCGGCGGTGGTGATGCCCGCGCCACAGCCGACGTCGGCCACCGTCCGCACGAAGGGGAGCCCTCGTAACACTTCTACGATGGCGGGCGAAACCTTGGTCGCGAAGTCCGAAAATCCGACGGTTTGTACGAACGACAAATCTTCCTGATACAGACTCATGAACACACCATAGCGCATTGCTGATACGACACCG
>CALLYL010000303.1 GCA_937859535.1 uncultured Myxococcales bacterium | reverse complement strand
GCCCAGAACGCGGTACTCGGCCTTGGGGGCTTGAGGCGGGCGGAGCGTGGCGGCAAGGCTGGACATTGGGAGGGGTTCCTGGAGGAGGCGCGAACCGTTGATACGGGTTCGACGGGGCGGCTGGCACAGCAGAATTCTAGATTTCGAACGGAAATTTTTCTTGCGACTCGATTGACCACCCACCGGGATGTTCTTACATGGACGTCCCTGGAGGTGGTGCCAATCACGCTGGACGGCGCGCTCCATCTGCCCCCTGTCACTCGGCACCCTTGAAGGGGCAAAATCATGCCATCGATTGCGTTCTTGGAGCCATGGCATGGAAGCACATCAACATCAGCGCGAAACGTTTCGCCGCTTGCATGACGCGAATTGTTTCGTCATGCCCAACCCTTGGGATGTGGGGAGTGCACGGGCTCTGGAGCAGATGGGATTCAAAGCCTTGGCCACCACCAGCGCAGGCTTCGCGTGGTCGCGGGGCCGAGCGGACACCCAGATCACCCTTGACCAGGCGCTTGAGCACCTGCGCCAAATCGTTGCCACCGTTGCGGTGCCCGTGAACGCGGATTTTGAAGGCGGCTTCGCCATTGACCCAGCACAGGTCGCGGCGAACGTAAAGCTTGCCGTAGCCACCGGCATTGCAGGGCTCTCCATCGAAGACTCCACAGGCGACGCTAGTCATCCCTTGCACGACTTCGAACTCGCGGTCGCCCGAATCAAGGCTGCGCGGCAAGCCATTGACGAGACGGGCAGAGGCGCCCTGCTCACCGGTCGATCAGAAGGCTTCATCTGCGGGCGCCCCGACATCACCGAGACGATTCGCAGGCTGCAAGCGTATGCAGAGGCCGGCGCCGACTGCCTGTACGCACCGGGGATTCACCAGCGAGAAGATATCGCTGCAGTCGTCGCCGCTGTGGCGCCGAAACCGGTGAACCTGCTGATCAACACGACATTTATCACCGTCGCAGAAGCTGCGGATCTGGGCGTGCGCCGGATCAGCGTGGGTGGTGCGCTGGCGCGCACGGCCTGGGCGGGGTTCCTGCACGCCGCGAAAGAGATTGCGGACGAGGGGACGTTTGCTTGTTTCGAGGGGTTGCCGAAGGTGGATGCGATGTTTCTTGGGCAGTAGGGGTCGAGTGCCTTGGCGTCAAGACGGCGGACCTTCGAGGGGGCAGCTTTTGAATGCAAGGGAATGGCCGACATGGGGTTTTTCGGTCGGCTGTTGTCGACCCAAACGAGACGTCATCCATGCACAGTAAAACGGACTGTCAGACACCAAATCCGAGGCGTCCAGCGGGCTGACCGCCCTTCCAGCGGCCACCTTCAGCACATTCGTGTAGCACAGACGAGGCCATAGCCAAAGCGCTTGGTCGTACTGCCACAGCAATCAAATTGCGCCGAGAAGCGCTCGCCGAGCGTGGCACGGGCGCCTGACCCCTCATTCAACCGAACGCGCTAAACTTTCACTCAACCGGTCAAGTTGCTAAACGGATCAACCCAAGCGAGCGTCTCGATGAACCTCTACAAACAATCTTTGGACAAGCATGGCCCGGTCGGGGAGCCCCTCCTCCTCATGCAATCCAACTCACTCGCTGTGCTCCGAGCCGAGGCGGAACGGCTTGCCAGAGCTGAAGGAAACCTAGACATTTCGTGGCTGAGCGGGGAAGACTCCTCTCCCCCGTACAAGTTTCCTCATGAGCTCGATGTCGATGAATCCTATCGTCTGGTGATTCGGGACTGGTAGAAGCCAATGAGAACCGAGCGCACATCACAAATGGCGCATGGCGTAGCGCGCGCGCTCGTCATCATCCTCGTCTTTGCATTGGTCGGAACTCCAGCTCGCTCCACAGTTGAGGTTACTTCGGAGCTGGCTGGCCAAGAGTCAGGTAGTGCCATTTTGCGCATCGCCCTCAGGGACACGATAGCGCCAGTCGATTCGACCTACTTCAACGTCATCGCGCAGACACTCGACAAGAAGTACAAGAAGTGGTGGGCGGTTGTCGACCTGGACTCGAGTGGCGGCAATATTCAAGCTGCCCTTGAGATTGGCGCAATACTTCGCGAGAGAGGACTTGCGGCTTTGGTAGACCGCGGTGCAAGCTGCATGAGCGCATGCGTGTACGTACTCGCCGGCGCACCCACGAGAATAGTCAACCAGCGCGCAATCATTGGCATTCATAGACCATACGATCCGAATGACACTGCCGACACCGCAGCTCAGCAGCGGCAGAAGCAGGATGACCTGGGAAAGCGGATAGTCGCGTTCCTGCAGACCATGTCAGTCCCCACCCGCCTTTACGAGGACTCCGTCTTCATAGCCCCAGACAGGATGAAGATTCTCACTCCGACCGAGATTGCCACCTATGGGCTGGACGCAAATGATCCGTCAGTCGACGAAGCGAATGAGGTTCGAGAAGCGAAGAGCCTGGGCATCTCCCGGTTAGAGCTAGGACGACGCAAGGCGGACGCTCGCCGAAGGTGCGGTATGGATCGCCTGAACGACGACACCCCATTCGCGGAGTTGCGCAAAGCAGCCCTGTGCGAGGAAAAGTACGTCAAAGGAAAGTGATTACAACCGGCAATGAGTACGGCCTCAGAAGCAACGCCATCACGCCACGCGGCATAACTCTAACTACAAGGGCTTCCCCATAAAAGTCAAACGAATTTCCAACCGTGGTGCATCGCGCAGCGATGGATCACGGAATGCATTTCGACTGACTTGATTCAATCCA